>JBAVIQ010000049.1:0-7237 GCA_049687035.1 Steroidobacteraceae bacterium | reverse complement strand
GAAGCGCGCCTCGTTCGGATAGACGTGGTCGTCCATGAACGCGGTCAGGCGCGCCTGCAGGTCCTTGACGCGTGGCGAGTGTTCGAAGTCCATGGTGGTGTCCTCGGTCAGCGGCGCTTCTGTCGCGGCGCGAGTACGGCGGCCGGCAGGATCTTCAGCAATTGGGCGATGATCGTCCACGGCAGCACCGGCACCCAGCGCTTGCCCACCTGGCGCTCGATCATGCGGGCCATGATCGCGGCGCCCTTGTCGACATCGATCAGGAACGGCCGCGCGCCCTTGTTGCGATTGAGGTCGGTGTCGATGAAACCCGGTGCCAGTTCGGTGACGACGACAGGCGTCCCACGGAGTTCGGCACGCAGGGACTGCAGGTAACGATGCAGACCCGCCTTGCTCGCGCTGTAGGCCCCGAATCCTGGCAGCCCCTTGGAGCCCGCGACCGACGTCACGCCAACGACATGGCCGCAACCCTGCGCGCGGAAGATCGGCAACGCGGCCTCGATCGTCGCGATCGCGCCGACCAGGTTGACGTTGATGGTCTCGCGCATGAGGGGCAGCTTGCCCCTGCCCGTGGGCGTGAGGGGACCCACGCCCGCATTGGCCACGATCACATCGAGCCGGCCGAGTTGCGCAGCGGCTCGCTGGACGGCGGGTTCGATCGCATCCGTGTCAGCGACGTCGAGCGCGATCGTCACGACTTGCGCGGCACCGGCCGCGCGCAGCCGCGGCGCCAGTGCTTCGAGGCGATCGAGACGGCGCGCCGCAATGGCGATACGGTAACCCCGCCGCGCAAACTCGCGGGCCAGCCCCTCGCCGATGCCGGAGGACGCCCCCGTGATCAACATGCACCGGGCACCGGGCGTCTTCGTTGCTGCCGTCACCGCGACTCCCTCTTTCTCTTTCGGTCTGACATTCCATGATACGCCCCGGCGGGAGCCCCGCGGCGCGCCCGGCTGCGTCAACTCCTTCCAACAAGCCCGTCTGGGCAGCACGACCGGCCTCTGTTAGCTTCGCGTCATGGCGAAAACACCTGGCCTGATGGACCTCATCGCACTCGTGCCGTCCGCGGAAATCGCTCGCGCCGCGAAAGCACTGGGACTGGACCCCGAAGCGCTCACCAAGCGCCTGTTGGCGCTCGATTCGACCGGCATAGGCGCCCGCCTCGTCGACACGGCAACACGGGCACTCAAGCCCGGCGAGGCCGCCGGTCGCCTGGTCATCGATCATGCGGCCCGCATCTTCACGCAGGCGCGTGACCTCACGCGCGACCTCGAAGAACTCGCCGGCCTGCAGGCGCCTGAACTGCATTTCGGCACGGACATGTTCGCCGCGGAATTGCCGTTGGGCGCGGCATTGGGTCGCATGGCGTCAGCCAACTCCCGTCTGCGCGTGCACGCCGAGACCAGCGATTTCGAGCACCTTGCACGCGAGGTGCTGGCGGGCAAGCTCGAATTCGCCGTCGGGGACACGGCGGGCGCCGAGCGGCATCCCACGCGCCTCGCCATCGAGCCGGTGGCGGAACACCGCATGTTCTTCTTCGTGCAGCAGGGACATCCGCTGGTCGCAGCCAAGGAACACTCGCTCGAAACCATCCTGGTGTTCCCGCTGGTGTCGCCGCGGTTGCCGCAGCGCATGGCCGTGCACCTCGGCAAGGACGCCGCACACGCGCGCGTGGACCGCGAAACCGGCGACCTCACGCCCAGCCTGATGGTCGACAGCTTCGCCGTTGCGCGCAGCGCGGTCATGGCAGGCGATGCCGTCGGGCTGGCGCCGCTCGTGGCGCTCGAGCAAGACCTCCGCGCCAGGCAGATCTCGCTGCTGCCCTTCACTGCGCCGTGGCTGCAGTTGAGCTACGGCTTGTTCTACACGCGCAAGCGACCGCTCTCGCGCGTCGCACAGCTGTTCATGACCCAGCTGCGACAGGCCGAGGTGGTCTTGCAGGCGCGCGAGCAGCGCGCGCTGGCGCGGCTGGAAGGCAAGAAGCGCACGCGCCGGTCAGCATCGAAACGCAAGGCGAAGACCGGCACTGAATCGGCGGCTGACGGCGGGAAGCCGGCCACTGCTGCTTCCTCCGCCGCTCGCCGCACCCGGACCCGGACCCGCCAATGAAACGCTTCATCCTCGGTCTCGTGTCCCTGGCGATTTCCGCCGTGGGCCTGGCCGCCGACGCGGTCCCGGTCACGTACCGCCTCGACCTCTTTCATACCGGCGGCAAGGGCGTGGAGATTTTCGCAGTCGACCGGTTGCGGCAGGAACCACTGCCGTGGCCCGGGCATCCTTCCCGCGCGACCGACGACGGCGAATCCGGCGGCTACCGCTTCGAAGTGCGCGATGCGGACGGCCAACTGCTGCAGGCACGCGGCTATGCATCGATCTTCGGCGAGTGGGTGACGACCGACGAGGCGCAGAACCAGCACCGCACGTTCCACGAATCCCTGCGCTTCCCCGCGCCCGCGAAGCCAGGCCCGGTGCAGGTGACGATCTACAAACGCGATGCGCAGCAGGTCTTGCAGCCGCTGTGGGAGGCGAAGCTCGACACGACAGACATGTTCGTCGACCGCTCACCGCCCGTGTCGCAGAACTTGCTCGCGATCGAGCAACACGGCGCACCCCCGGACAAGGTCGACTTGCTGCTGCTCGGCGACGGGTACACGGCCGCGGAATGCGCTTCGAAGTTCCGTGCCGATGCCGAGCGCATGACGGCGGCACTGTTCAGGGTGCAGCCCTTCGCGCGCCGTCGCCAGGATTTCAACGTCTGGGGACTCTGCCCACCCGCCGCCGATTCGGGTGTCTCGCGCCCCTCCACGGGTGTGCAGCACGCGTCCCCGGTCGGAGCCACCTACGACGCGTTCGGCAGCGAACGCTACGTGCTGAGCTTTGAGAACCGGGCGCTGCGCGAGATTGCCGCGCAGGCGCCGTACGAGGCGCTGGTGATCCTCGCCAACAACGACACCTACGGCGGCGGCGGCATCTTCGGCTTGTACTCGACCGTCGCGGTCAACAGCTCGTGGGCCGACTACCTGTTCGTGCACGAGTTCGGCCACCACTTCGCGGCGCTCGCGGACGAGTACTACACTTCGCCCGTCGCATATGCGCCGCCGACCACGATCGTCGAGCCCTGGGAGCCGAACGTCACGGCGCTGCTCGACAAGGACCAGCTGAAGTGGCGTCACCTCGCCACGACGAGCACGGCGGTCCCGACGCCGTGGCCAAAGGAGGCGTTCGAAGCTTACGAGCGCGACGTGCAGGCGTACTTCCGCCCGCAACTCGACTGCATCATGTTCACTCGCGACCAGGTGCCCTTCTGCCGCGTGTGCGAGGCGGCCCTCGAGCAGGTAATCGACTCGATTGCACCGAAGACGGCGCGGCCCTAGGAGAAGACGTGCCGGAACTCGACCTCAACCTCGCCTGGAATTTCGCCACCGCCCTGTTGATCGGCGCGTTGGTCGGCATCGAGCGCGAACGGCACAAGCAACGCCAGGAACACCCCGAAATCGCGGGCCTGCGCACCTTCATCCTGGTGGCACTGTTCGGCGCGTTGAGCGGCTGGGTCAGCCTGGTGCTCGAAACACCGTGGCTGCTTGCGGCCGGCCTCATCGCCATCACCGCGGCGGTGCTCACCGGTTACGCCCTGAGCGTACGACTGAATCCGCAGGGCCTGGGGCTGACGACCGAGGTCGCCGCCGTCGCGACCTTCCTGCTCGGCGCACTCGCCATGCTCGGCCAGCGGGAACTCGCGGTCGGAGTCGGCGTGACCGTGGCCGCGGTGCTGGCCTACAAGCAGCCGCTGCATGGGTTCGTCGGCAAGCTCGACAGCGACGACGTCTACGCTGTCCTCCGGCTGCTGATCGCGACGTTCATCATCCTGCCGATCCTGCCGGACAAGACGATCGACCCGTGGGATGCGCTGAATCCCCAATCGCTGTGGTTGCTGGTGCTGCTGATCGCGGGCCTGTCGCTGGTGGGCTACGTGCTCACGCGACTGCTCGGCGCGCACCGCGGCATTCCGCTCACCGGCCTGTCCGGGGGCCTCGTCTCATCGACCGCGGTCACGTTGTCGTTCGCACGGCAAAGCCGCGAGCCGCAGTACGCGGCAGCCAACTCGGCCATTGCGAGCGGCATACTGCTCGCCTGGACCGTGAGCTTCGTGCGCGTGCTGGTGGAGGTGCTGGTGGTCAACCGCGCCCTGCTGCCGTCGCTGCTGCCCGCCATGATAGCGATGACCGTGGTGTGCGCCGCCTTCGCGGCGTGGCACCAGCGGCGCGCCGGGCAGGAAATCCAGGCGCAAGACGTGCCGCTGCGCAATCCCTTCAGCCTGACCTCCGCCGTCAAGTTCGCCGCGCTGTTCGCAGCCGTGCTGCTGGTCGTCAAGATCGTACAGACCCATGCGCCGGAGACGGGCCTGTACTACGTCGCCGCGCTGGCCGGCACGACCGACGTGGATGCGATCACGCTGTCGATGGCGCAATACGCGCGCGCGGGCAATCCGGACGTCGCGTCGCATGCCATCACCATCGCGGTGCTGAGCAACACGGTCATCAAGACCGGCATGGTCACGGCACTCGGCACCCCGGCCCTGCGTCGTTCGATTCTCGTGGCGACCATCGGCATACTCGTCGCCGGCGTCGGGGCAATCTTCTTGTCCTGACCCGCGGGGGATCACGCCAGGAGCACCGACCGATGCCGCAGGGAACGCTTGACCTCACGCTCGACCCACTCGCGTCGCCGTTGCGGCAGCCGCGGGTGGCGCGCGCGCTGACATGGGCCCTGGGGCTCCTGCTCGCCTTCGCCGCCCTGATCATCTGCGCGGTCGTGGCCGGACTGGGCTCCGCCGCCACGGGTGTGTTCGTGCGCGCACTGGCCCTGTCGTCCGCAATGTCGCTGCTCCCGATCCTGATCCTCTGGTACCTCGACCGTCGCGAACGCGAGTCACCCTACGCGTTCGCATCGGCGTTCCTGTGGGGCGGGCTCATCGCCACCACGGTGGCACTGCCGCTCAACACGGCGGCGATCATGGCCGTCACGCAGTGGCTCGAGCAGTTTCCCCAACTCGGCGAGATGCTCGGTCCCGACGCCGCGATGATGATCGGCGCGCCGCTTTCGGCGCCGATCGTCGAGGAGACGACCAAGGGCATCGGCATCGTGCTGCTGTTCTGGCTGTTGCGCGGCGAATTCGACAACGTGCGCGACGGGTTCATTTACGGCGCCCTGATCGGCGCCGGCTTCAACTGGTTCGAGTCGGCGCTTTACGTGCAGCAGAACTTCGTCGAATTCGGCACCGCGCCGTATGGGTTCCAGATCGGCATGCGCTTCGCCTGGCTCGGCCTCGCGGGCCACGCGCTGTTCTCCGGAATCTTCGGCGCCTCGCTGGGCGTAGCGCGCGCCACGTCGAAGCTGTGGCTGCGTCTTCTCGCGCCCGCCGGCGGGTTCACACTGGCCGTCCTGGCGCACGCGTGGAACAACTCGCTGCCGCTGTTCATGGCACTTGCTGCCGCGCAGGCCGGCGAGGCCGCCCCGACCGAGGTGCTCGCGCCGCCGACCTACACCCTGTGGGATGCAATTTTCACGGCCAGCCTGACCAAACTCGTCGTGTTCCTGCCGTTCGCGCTGCTGCTCGTGTTCATCCTCTATCGCAGCGGCAAGGCCGAGCGGCGCGTGATCGTCGAGGAACTCGCAGACGAGGTCGGGCAGAGCGTCACTGCCGAGGAATTGGCCGCGATCGAAGCGGACCGCACGTTCCGCACGCGGCGCATCGATCCGCGCCATGCGCAGGTCTCTGCGGCCCTGGTGAATGCCCAGAACGAGCTCGCGTTTCGCAAGCGCCGGCTGAAAGACCGCGGGTTCGACCCGCAGCACGACGGCCTGCTCGAACAGCGCCGGGCACAGATTTCGGCATTGCGACAGAAGCTTTCCGGGGTGACGGCGTAGAACGCGACCAATTCGCAGCAACTACGTATTCCGGCCGGGGCCCCGGAGACGCACATTGCCTGTGCTAGAAAGAGCCTCAGGAGCCTTCCATGTTCAAGAGCCGCAACGTCCTCATCAGCCTCGTAGCCGCCGCTGCCTGCCTCGCGATTCCCGCTCAGGCCGCCGACAGCGTGTTCACGGCAGCCATGGATGGGGCACAGTGCCTGCCCGACGCGATCAAGACGCCGGCTACCGGCACCGTCGAACTGCGCGTGAGCGCGGACGGCAAGAAGATCAATTACAAGATCGCGCTCGACAAGCTGTCGAATCCGTCGCAGGCGGACATGCACCTCGGTCCCGCAAGCCAGAACGGACAGGTCGTGGTCAAGCTGTGGCCGCGAGGCAATGCGGCCGGCAAGCGCGGTGAATTCACCGGCGTGCTGGCGGAAGGCTCGTTCGACGCCGGCGATTTCGTCGGCCCGATGACCGGCTCCACGATGGCCGAGTTCATCGACGAAATTCGCGCTGGCAACGCGTACGTCAACGTGCACACCTACGACGGCATGGACCCGCCGTACTCGGGCCCGGGCGACTACCGCGTCGGCGAGATCCGCGGCCAATTGAAGTAGCCGGACCGGCTGCGGGGTCCTAGAGGCGGAACACCTGCCTCGCGTTGGCGCCGAGGAAGCGTTCCGCGACCTCGGCGTCGAGCTGCAGTTCGGACAGGCCTTCCAGCGCCTTGACCGGCGGGATCATCGGCCAATTCGTGCCGAACAGCACTTTCTGCCGGCCGTGCCCACGCAGGTAATCCACCAGCGCGGCCGGATACCGCCTGACCGTGTAGGCCGACGTATCGATGTATACGTTCGAATGTTTGGTCGCGACCGCGATCATTTCCTCGGTCCACGGATACCCGATGTGGCCGCCGACGATGACGAGCTCAGGGAAGTCGATCGCCACCTGGTCGATGTACGGAATCGGTCGACCGTATTCGGAGGGCAGCAGTGGTCCGGTGTGACCGACCTGCGTGCAGAACGGGATGCCCAGCTCGCAGCACTCGCTGTAGACCGGATAGAAGCGCGCATGCGTCGGGGGCAGCTCCCACAGCCACGGCAGCACGCGCACGGCCTTGAAGCCGAGTCGACGCACGCAGCGGCGCAGTTCCTGCACCGCGGCTCGCGGTTTCGAGATGTCGAGGGAGCCGACGCCGACCAGCCGGTCTGGTGCCTGCCGTACGAACGATGCGACCTCGTCGTTGGAGATGAGATCGCCGTGCGGCCCCGTCCATGCGCTGATCAGGCTGCGGCTCACGCCGCCCTCGTCCATTGCC
>JBAVIQ010000048.1:0-2482 GCA_049687035.1 Steroidobacteraceae bacterium | reverse complement strand
CGCTCGGGGGAAGGCACCGGATCGACCGCTCGATACGCCGCGTCTGAGCGGGTTCTCGGGTACGCCCGAGAGCTTCGCACGACACACGAAACCTGCGTGGAAGCTGACCAACGCGCGTCGGACCGTCTCCAGTCAAGGGCAGCGCGCGACCCAAACTCCAACTTTGCCGTCTGGCTGGGCACTGCGGTGTCTGCGGAATGCGCATCAACAATCAGGCTCTGTCACCGATCCGTGTTGGTGACCGCGCCTATGCCGCCCTGAAAGCGGACGTCGAAGGGGCAAGAACGACCCAAAGCAGAAGTTCGTCACCCTATAACGCGGACGCCTCACATCAGGGCAAAAGGCTGGCCGCCGACGGCTCGGAACCAGCGCCTAGCACCCGCTTCGCCAGTCCTGTGACATTCTGGCCGTACTCGTTCAGGCCCCCGCAGCTTGCGTCGGGATTGCCACCGCCGCCCGACATGTCGAGAATCGCGGCCTGCTTCGAAACGAACGTGTAATAGCGATACCGTGCCAGGACCTCGACGGTCTCGGTGGCCTCGATGGACCACTCGTCCAGGCCGACGCGCGGCCAGAACCCCACGGACGTTTTAAGTCGTGGATGCCGGGGGGGCCAGGTCCGGGTGAACCTGCGGGCGTACCCGCCCGGCGCTTCGGACAACGGGGTAATCGCAATACACTCATCGTCCGCGAATCCGGCGTTCTTGAGCAAGAACCGAGTGTTAGGCTGCCGCTTCCACGCGTCACAGCGCACATCGCCGACTCGGGATCGCGAGTACCGGTAATATCCGGGTGGAAGCTGCAGGAGACCGATGTAGTCCTTGCCCACGAGTGCATCCACGTACTCGAACTCGTGCCGCCCCAATACGTAGATGGCATCACGTGACGGGTCGTTACCTGACTGGTCGCGACCGCTCTCGGTCAGGTAGCCGCGTGCCTGAACGGTTCGGTAGATCTTGAGCCCACCGTCTGTTTCGCACATCCGCTGCGCCAGCCGAATCCCGTAGTGCCGTTCCCACACGAGATAGCCCACCAGCAACGCAAGCATCACGGTCGCAGCGACCAACCCCCGGCCCAGCCACGATTTCAACATGCACGACTCCTCAAGCTCGAGAAGCGTGACGGTGAGTGGTCAGGCTTCGCGCGTAGATTCCTAAGAGCCACTATCACACGTGTTGACCCGTCATAGCGGCAACGACTGCGGAATCAGATGCCTGCGCTCGACGGCACGCGCGAGCGGCCGCTCATGGCCGGCTCTACGCATAGACGAGTGTCCGCTTCCTCTCGGTGCCGCGCAACGATCGGAATCCGTCCTCCACAGCGGCCTTTCAACGGGGAATGTCGACCCGAAGCTGCCCCTCGCTCGCACGCGGCAGACCGAGATCGCTAAAGGCGATCGTCGCTCCGCTTACCATCGCGGATGCGTCGCAAATCCTCGATTGTTGGCCCGAGGTAGCGCCCGACGAGAAAGAGCACCACGAAGGAGCCGGCCATAGCTTCCTTTCCATAGTGCCCAAGTATTCCCCAGTTGAGATAGTGGTTAGCTACGAGAAATGCGCACGGGATCAGCGCGACGCCCGCAAACAATCGCCTCGTCGTTACGGAGAAATTTCCTAGGCGATTCGTGCCAAGTTCCACGCGACACAATTTCCTACGACGATTACCACCCAAGACGGTGCATGACCCAAAGGCTGTGATTGGGCTTCCCCCGAATTCTCCGGACACCTCTGCAATGCCCGTTTCTGGCAGATATTACCGCTCGGCGACCGGCAAAAACCGACCTATTCTGTTGAAAAACTCAGTCTCCCGGTGCAAGCACTTTTTCGTCCGCAGCGCGGCGAGAGCGACAGCAGCCAGCAAGTTTCCGTTATGCCGAGCTCAGACGATTCAGGTGAGGCGGACGCTTTAGCGCGGTAGCCCCTCGGCACTCCGCGATCGAATCGCGCCTTATCGCGGGAGATTTTTCGCTTCCGCGCCGAAACCGAGTTTTTCAACAGAATAGACCCAACGCAGACATTCTGGTCGCCGCCTCGAAGCATGCCTCTCGTCTGCTATTCCGTCGCCGCCGTTCACGCCTGCGACAGTGACAGCACGTTGCCGTCCGGGTCGGCGAACCATGCGACCTTTGCCTGCCCGTCGGGTGCGGTCCAGATGCCAAGATCATCCTGCCCCATGCCTTCGTATACGGTGAACACCACGCCTCGATCCCTCATCGACCGCACCGTCGAAACAACGTCGAGTACGTTCCAGCCCAGCACCGGATGTGGACTAGCATGGAAGTCCGGTAGCACCGTAATTCTCAAGAGCGCGCCTTCCAGCTGGACGAAGTCTCCGAAGCCGTCTGAACTGCGAAGCTCGAAGCCAAGTACGTCGCGATAAAATGTCAGCGCTCGTTCCCGCTGGGAGACGGAGAGAAACGCTACCGGCATGCCTTCAATCTTGTTCGTCACTGCTGTTTCCTCCTGGCAACACGACCTTCTAC
>JBAVIQ010000047.1:0-3445 GCA_049687035.1 Steroidobacteraceae bacterium | reverse complement strand
TCGCATGACTGATCGGTGATGCGGCAGCCGCGGTTGGTTCGGCGGTCGCTGCCCTTGCGATGATCGGCTTGGAGAGGAGGGCGGTGGCCCGGCCGCGCAGAACCAGTGAGACGACGTTGCTGGCTGCGCCCTCGGACAACAGGATGGTCCGGACTTAGACGTTTGAGTCGAGCACGACCCGCAAGACGCTGCTGGCGAATCTGGGCACTCTTGTCAATTTCCTGTATCCTCCGCGGCTCGTTTGAGGGCGCATAGCTCAGCGGTAGAGCACTACCTTGACATGGTAGGGGTCCGTGGTTCGATCCCACGTGCGCCCACCACGATCCCGGCACCTGGGTCATCGTGAATCTTGACGGGACCAAAGACGATGCCGGTCATCACACTGCCTGACGGCAGCCAACGCAGTTTCGAACAGCCCGTGACCGTGGCAGGCCTTGCTGCGAGCATCGGTGCGGGACTCGCCAAGGCGGCGCTCGCCGGCCGTGTCGACGGCAAGCTCGTGGACACCTCGCACGTCCTCGACCGTGATGCGCAAGTTTCAATCGTCACCGGCAGGGACGCGGATGGGCTCGAAATCATCCGTCACTCCACGGCGCACCTGCTCGCGCAGGCCGTGCAGGCCGTCTACCCGGAAGCCCAGGTCACGATCGGCCCCGTCATCGAGGATGGCTTCTACTACGACTTCGCCTTCAGCCGGCCCTTCACGCCGGAAGACCTGGCGAAGTTCGAAGCGAAGATGCACGAGCTTGCCAAGGCCGACCTGAAGGTCGAGCGCAGGCTCATGCCGCGCGACGCGGCGGTCGAGACGTTCAAGCAGCTCGGCGAGCACTACAAGGCCGAGATCATCGCGAGCATTCCTGCGAACGAAGACATCAGCCTGTACGGGCAGGGCGACTGGTTCGACCTGTGCCGTGGTCCGCACGTGCCCAGCACGGGCAAGCTCGGCGCGTTCAAGCTCATGAAGGTCGCGGGCGCCTACTGGCGCGGCGACTCGAAGAACGCAATGCTCCAGCGCATCTACGGCACCGCGTGGGCGGACGAGAAGGCGCTGAAGGCTTACCTCACCCGCCTGGAGGAAGCCGAGAAGCGCGATCATCGTCGCGTCGGCCGCGAGCTCGGCCTGTTCCACACGCAGGAAGAGGCGGTGGGCAGCGTGTTCTGGCACCCGAAGGGCCACACGCTCTGGCGCACGGTCGAAACCTACATGCGCAATCGGCTTGAGCAGGCCGGCTACGTCGAAGTCAAGACGCCGCAGCTGCTCGATCGCGTGCTGTGGGAGAAGTCGGGCCATTGGGAAAACTACCGGCCCAACATGTTCATCGCCGAATCCGAGGATCGCATCCTCGCGGTCAAGCCGATGAACTGCCCGGGGCACGTGCTCATCTACCGGCAGGGCATCAAGTCGTACCGCGACCTGCCGCTGCGCATGGCCGAGTTCGGCGCATGCCATCGCAACGAGCCTTCGGGCGCGCTGCACGGGCTCATGCGCGTTCGTGCGTTCACGCAGGACGACGCCCACATCTTCTGTACCGAGGACCAGATCAACGCTGAGACGGTCGCGTTCTGCGACCTGCTCATGAGCGTGTACAAGGACTTCGGCTTCGACGAAGTGCGGGTCAAGTTCTCGGACCGCCCGGCCAAGCGCGCGGGCACCGACGCCACCTGGGACAAGGCCGAGGCGGCCCTCAAGTCGGCCGTCGAGACTGCGGGCCTCGACTACACGCTGAATCGGGGGGAGGGCGCGTTCTACGGTCCCAAGCTCGAATTCGTGCTGCGGGACGCCATTGGCCGGGACTGGCAGTGCGGCACCCTGCAGGTCGATTTCGTGCTGCCGGAGCGGCTGGGCGCCGAGTACGTCGGCGAGGACGGGGCCGTGTATCGGCCGGTCATGCTCCACCGGGCCATCCTGGGTTCCATGGAGCGTTTTCTCGGGATCCTCATCGAAAACCACGCCGGAAAGTTCCCCACCTGGCTCGCGCCGGTGCAGGCCGTGGTGATGAATATCACGCAGGCCCAAGCCGATTACGTGCGCAAGGCGACCGAATTCCTGAAAAATCAGGGGCTTCGGGTCGAAATGGATTTGCGAAACGAGAAGGTCGGCTTTAAAATCCGCGAACACACCTTGCAGCGGGTCCCGTACCTGCTGGTCGCGGGCGACCGCGAGTCAGGGTCAAACTCGTTGGCCGTGCGCACGCGCAACGGCAAGGACCTCGGGTCGATGGGACTGGAAACCCTCGCCTCGAAGCTTGCCGAAGAAGTCGTGAGCCGCGGCCGTGTTGTTTTAGATTCAGAGGATTGATCGCATCACTGCTCCAACGACCAAGCGCATCCGGCGCAACCACGAGATCACGGCCCCGCAACTTCGCGTCATTGGCGCGGACGGAGAACAAGTCGGGGTGATGACACGCTTCGAGGCGCTGGAAATGGCCGCCGCGCAAGAGCTCGATCTCATCGAAGTTTCGCCGATGGCGGAACCGCCGGTGTGCCGGATCATCGATTTCGGCAAGTTCCAGTTCGAGACGAACAAGAAAGCCGCGATCGCGAAGAAGAAGCAGAAACAGATACAGATCAAGGAAGTGAAGTTTCGCCCTGGAACCGATGAAGGCGATTATCAGATCAAGCTCAGGAATCTGATTCGCTTTTTCGAGGAAGGGGACAAGGCCAAGGTGACATTGCGTTTCCGTGGCCGAGAGATGGCGCACACGGACCTCGGTCGGCAGATGCTGATGCGTTTGCAGCAAGACCTCGCCGGAATGGCGGTGGTCGAGCAGCATCCGCTGATGGAAGGCCGGCAGATGGTCATGATGCTGGCGCCAAAAAAGAAGTAAGGGCGGTTTCGGCCGTCTTTCGCCTTCGATCCGAAGCCGCAAGGCCGAGGTGAAACGGGCTATCAAAATTCAGGAGTTGTTACATGCCCAAGTTGAAGACCAACCGGGCCGCGGCCAAGCGTTTTCGCAAGACAGCGAGCGGCTTCAAGCGCGGTCAGTCGCAGAAGCGACACATCCTCACCAAGAAGTCGAGCAAGCGGAAGCGGAATCTGCGTGGCACCACCATGGTCGCCAAGCAGGACCTGGTCCGGCTCGAACAATTGCTGCCCCACGCCTGAGGTGACCCATGGCACGAGTTAAACGTGGCGTCATCGCTGGACGTCGGCACAAGAAAGTCCTCGCCAAGGCGAAGGGCTACTACAACGCACGCCGCAAGGTGTACCGCACGGCGAAGCAGGCGGTCATCAAGGCCGGCCAGTACGCCTACCGCGACCGCAAGGCCAAGAAGCGTGATTTCCGCGCGCTGTGGATCACTCGAATCAACGCGGGCGCCCGCATGTTCGAGATGTCGTACAGCCGGCTGATGGCGGGCCTCAAGGCCGCGGGCCTCGAGATCGACCGCAAGCTCCTCGCGGACCTGGCGGTGCACGACATCGAAGCGTTCGGCAAGATCGTCG
>JBAVIQ010000046.1:0-6566 GCA_049687035.1 Steroidobacteraceae bacterium | reverse complement strand
GACTTGCTTTCTGGTAGCTGATCGCAGGGGCGCAGTTCCGTGCTGCTTCCGGCGAGCGGAAAGGCAGACACGCGACAATTACAGGCAGTCGATCCGGTGCCTTTCCCCGAGCGCGTGTCTGCCGTTCCGCTCGCCGGAAGCAGCACGGAACTGCGCCCCTGCGATCAGCTACCAGAAAGCAAGTCGAGGCTACCGCTCAATCCGATACTCGACATCCGCACTCTGCTCGATGCCCGCCTCGGCCTTCAGCGACCACCGTTCGTTCAGGGTGTACCTGAGTTTGATGGTATTGATCGCCTCGGCAATCGAGATGCCGTAACTCACGAACAGCTTCGGCGACAGCGCCTTGCCCAGCACCACCGTGGTGTCGCTGTCACCGGTCCGTTCGACAGACACTTCGTCCAGGCCGAGGCGCGTGCCGAGGCCGCCCAGCAGCAGCCCGCCACCGCTCACTGCGAGACTCTCTGCCGCCTGGTTGACGTTCGAGGCTTCGCCGGATTGCAGTGTGTCGATCGAACGACCCGTCAGCAGGTACGACAGCGCCTCGTTGCTCGGCATCGCCGGCTGCGAGGTGACCGTGATGAAGGGCTGCTCGATCGTCCCTCGCACGTTGACCGCCACGGTGATGTCCGCGTCCTTGATCTTGCGCTCGGCAACGATGTCGAGCACCGGCTCGCTGAGCGGCGAGTCATTGTAAGACAGCGTGCCCTTGGTGATGCGAACGTCCTGGCCGAATGCCTTGTACTGGCCTTCGGCCACCCTGATGACACCGTTGCCGCGCGCCACGTCGTCCGGCACCGTCGACACTGTCACGGCGCCGTCCAGGCGTGCCTTCAGGCCGTACGCATCCACGCGCACCGCATCGCCGAGTGCCACCTTGATCCGGGTGGTGATACGGTCCGCCGACGAAGGGTCCGTGTCTTCGACGTCCGGCAGACCGACGATGCGTTCGTCTGGCGACGTGCTGACCGAAGTCGTGATCTCACGCGGTGAGATCCGTGCGTTCGGGATCTTCACCTCGCCTTCGACCTGGTAACCGTTCGTGCCGGCGTGCAATACGATGTCGGGCGAAGCGAGGACGCGCAGTTCCGGCGTATCGGACACGAGCAACTGATCACCGCGCAGCCGCATAGTGCCGGTCATGACGCCTTCCGGCCAGGTGAAGTTGCCGTCGATCGTCAGCTTGCCTTTGCCGCTCTGGCCAGTCGCAGCGAACTTGAGGTCATCACCGTTGAACGAGCCATCGGCCTGCAGTGCCGTGATTTTCAGGTTGGTGCGGTAGAGTTCCAGCACGCCGTCGCGCACGTGGAAGTCGCCATCGAATGTCGGCTGGCCGATCGTGCCTCCAAGCATGACGTTGCCGTCGAGCCGGCCGGCCGCGCGGTCGATCTCCGGCACCAGCAGTGGCAGGACCTTGATCGCTTCGGACGTCCCCTTGATGTGCCCGGTCAGTGTCGAGTCAAGCGGTGCGCCCGGGTGCCGCTGCACCAGGGCTTCGCCCTGCACCTTGGTGGATTCGTCGATGTCGATGTCGAGGGTTGCATGGATCTGCGCGGGTTCGGCCAGCAGGTCGAAGCGGCTGCTGCCCAGCCGGATACGCTCGACGCGGAACTTGTTACGCTGCACGTTGATCGTCGGCTCGTGCACGAGCAGCGTCGAACCGCCGATCCACTCCTTGCCCGGCGATTTTTCCGCCCAACCGCCGGCCTGCAGCCGGCCGTCGAACTCGCGCCAGCCGAGCAGCGATCGCAGGATGCGCTGCAGTGGCCAGTCTTCCGCGCTGTAGAGCACGCGCCACGACAACGGCTGTGGGCGGTACTCACCTTCGATGCACAGCCGCGCGTCCTGATCCGTACGCAGGCACAGCGGCGCCGCACGCCGCAGCTCCGGACCGAGCACCAGCGCCGCCGGCTGGATCAGGCGTGCATCGCCTTCGGGAAACTGGATCTCGGCCTTCGACAGGTCGCCGGCCCACTGGCTGCGCTCCAGGTCGTAGCTGCCATCGGCGACAAATTCGCCGCGGAATTCTGTAATGCGGCGACCGGGGTCGCCAGGCGAGGCGAAGTCGAGAGTGATCTGGTGATCGCCGACGAAGCCCGCGAGGCTGCCGCGTGCAAAGTCGAACGCGAGTCCGGCGGCCTCGATGGTGCTGGCGCTGAACGCAATGCTCGAACGATGCTGGTCGCTCGAGTCGATGTCGACTTCGGTGTCGAAGCTTGCGACCTGCACCCCGGCGTAATCGAAACGCCGCACGCGTGCGGTGCCGGCGATGATCGGACGTACGGGCGTGCCATGAGCCGTGCCGCGCGATACCAGCGTTCCAGCCATGCCGGGCACGACAACAGTCAGCGAACGCAGGTCGACGTTCCAGTTCAGGTCGAGCGCGTTCGTGCCAATGCGACCGTTGACGTCAGCGAAGGATGTGCCGTTCGCAATGCGCACGTCCTTCAGGTCGAACACGCCGTTGCGGTGCGCGATCTCACCGTGCCCGGTCAGCGGCCGGCCAAACATCGTGCCGGAGAGTGCACTGAGTCGAGCGGTCCACGGCGCCGCCGCGCTGAGTCCCGCGCCCGCGATCGATCCCTTCGCGTTGATGCGGCCTTCGACTCCCGGGCGCAACTCGCTGATCACGAGCCCCTGTGCGTCGACGTCAAAGCCCCATGCCTGGTTGCCCGACCACGACAGCGTGCCGCGACCGCTGATCCGCCCGCGCAGCGCGTAACCATCGAAGCGATCGAGCACGACCCCTGTCTTGCTGACGACGCCGGCCGCCTCGAAGCTCGTCGACGGAATGGCGGGGCCTGCAACCAGTGCGCGCGTCGTGAACCGGTACGGCAGCGAACCTTCCAGCGTGTACACACCCTGCGGGCTTTGCACGATGGGCTCGCCGTCGAGCTCGATGGGCCATCGCAGCGCCGACCATTCACCTTTCAGCGCCAGCAGCGGCAGCGTGCCTTCCGGTGCGTCGGCATCCGGCAGCTTGATGGTGCCGCTCGAAGTCACCGTGAGCCCCATACGCGGCAGCCATACCTGCAGGTTGGCGAGCGCAATCGTCCGCTCGTCCCATCGACCTGCGCCCTGCACGCGCAGCTGCTGGTTCGGCAGCGCCGGCGAGGTCAGCGTCCCGTCGATCCCGAGCGATGCGAGGCCCGCGGCGAGCGTGATCGTGCCCGTCAATTGCGGCAAGCGTCCGGCAGGTACCCAGGGCGAGCCATCGAACGCGGTCATGCGGAAGGTGCCTTGCGCTCGCGGTTGCTCCGTCAGGTTGAGCAACGTACCCGCAAACGTCAGCTTCGCCGGCGCGTCGAGAAAGACATCCGCACCGAGCCGGTCGAGATCGCCTCGCGTCACGACGCGGAAGCGGTATTCGAAGGCATCACCCGGCAGCCGCCATTCGCCGCGCAGATCGGTGCGCAGGCCGAGTGGTTCGGCGGCACGCAGAGCGAGGTTGCCGCTGATGCGCCCGTCCGGTCCGTGCACGTCGACGGGGTCGAGTTCGAGCCGCCAGCGCGTCAAGCTGAGTGAACCCCTGGCTGCGCGTGCCTCGATGCGCTGGCCATTCTTCAGCGTGAGTGCGATGTTGCCGAGCCGGAAGTCCGGTGCCGTAATGTGCAAACCGGCCGGCAGGAAATACGGAGGCGTCTTGGGTTGCGGTGGCCGCTCCTTGAGCGTCACCTCCAGCCGCGACACCTGTAGCTCCTCGAGTCCGAGGTGGCCGACGATCAGGCCGCCCGGTTCGGGGTTCACGTTCAAGCCGCGCGCGACGATGTGCGCTGCCGCGTGATCGACGACGATGCTGTCGGCTGTCAATGGCCCGGCGATTGAGCCACGCGCGCCGCGCACCTCGATTTTCAAGGTGGGCAATCGGTCGAGCCGCGCAACCGCGAAATCCAGGCCCGGCTGCGTGAACAATAACCAGTGCAGGAAGACGGCGACCCCGCCGGCCAGTGCCAGCAGCAGTCCGATCGGCACGAGTAAGCTGCGACGCACGCTACAGCACCTGCGTGATGTTCAGGTGGAAGCGCGGCTTCAGGTCGGGCTGCGACAGCGCCTGCGCCACGTCGAAGCCGATCATGAGCATCGGCAGCTTCCAGCGCACGCCGACGCCGACCGAGTATTCGAGCGGCGTGCTCCAGTCGTTGAAGGCGTTGCCGGTATCGAAGAACACGGCACCGCGGAAGTTGCGGGGGAAGTCGCGCTCGAATTCGACGCTGGCGACGATTTTGTGTTCGCCGCCACCGCCCTGGCCCGACGACGCGCCGGTCCTGGTATCGCTCGCCGGCAGCGGCGGGCTCAGCGAGTTGAGTGCGAAGCCGCGAACGCTGCGGTCGCCGCCCGCGAAGAATCGCTGCGAAGCGGGCAGCTCGGAGAAATTGTCCACCCAGCTGGTGCCGAGTTCCGCGCGACCACGCACGTACCAGGGCCCATGGATCGGCCAGACGCGTTCCGCCCGGCCATAGAAGCGCAGGTAGGACGCGTCTGATCCCAGCGTTGCCGGGCTGCCGCTCAACTCCACGTAATACGCTGCGTCACGCACCCACCCGGTCAGGAAGTTCGGCGGCAGGCTCGCATAGCTGATGCCCGGGATCAGCAGCAGGGCATCGTCTGAACCGCCGTCGGGATAGATCGTGCGCTCGTCGTTGAGTTTCAGGAACATCACCTGCTGCCAGCGTCCGAAGACCTGCGTCAGGCCACCGGTGAGCTCGTTGCGCTGGCTCCTGAGATCGCCGATGTCCTCATCGATGTAGGCGAGCGAGAACTCGAGTTTCTCGAGACTCGGGTCGCCGACCGGAATCACGTAGCGAGCGAGGGCCTCGTAGCGGATCTCGGAGGCCGTGAGTTCGACACGCGACCGGTGGCCTTTCGTATTGATCAGCCGGTTGTCCCAGGTGAACTGGCCGCGAACGCCGGTGTCGGTGCCGTAACCCGCGTTCACGGCGTAGCGATTGCGCTTGACCGGCTCGACGTGGATCTTGACCGGGACCGTCAGGTTCTCACGGTCGCGTTCACCCGGCGAGACGACGACGTTGGAGAAATAGTTGCTGTCCTCGAGCGCGTACTGCGTGCCATTCAGCTTCTCAGGCGAATACGGCTGGCCCGGCGAGAAACGTACGTAGGCCCGCAGCAGGTCGTCCTGAATGACGTCCTGGTCGAACTCCAGGGTGCCGAATTCGTAGCGGCCGCCGGTCTCGAGCGTGATGCGGGCGTCGGCGGTGAGGTCGGTGGGATTCACGATCAGCTCGCGGCGCGTGAGCGTGGCGTCGAGATACCCACGATCGCGCGCAGTGCGCATCAAAGTCGCCTTGAGTGTCTCGTAACTGTCGTGATCGAGCCGCGTACCGGGCTTGAGCGTCGTATCGGCGGTAACCTTGGCCAGGGACTTATCCGTCGCCCCAGCGCCCACGATCTCGACGTCGACGGCTTTCATCCGCACCGGTTCCCCGGGGACGATCTTCAACCTCACGATCCACTTGGGATCGTCGCGGCTCGTGCGGCTGCGAATGGTCGGAGCGTAGTAGCCGTAAGGCCGCAGCGCGTCGGCGGCTTCGTCCACCGCGCGATCGGCGAGTCGCCGCACCTGCGGATCGGTCAGGTCTTCGCGCGTCACGTAGCGTGACAGCGTCAGGTAGGAGCGGACATTGGCTGCCATGTTGTCCGGCACGCCGTCGACCTTGATCTCGATGCGTTCCTTCGGTGCGGCCGCAAGCGCCATCCCGGGCCATCCCAGCGCGCAGGCCAGCAGGAGCCTTCCCAGCAGGTCAACCAGCGCTCGATGCCGGTGCGCGCCGATCGTCATCATTCCGGCGACCGGTCGAACTGCTCGTGCAGTGCGGCAGTGTGCGGGACAGGATCGTGCTCTGAATCGAGCCAGCGCTCGGGTACGTCGACGCTTGCGAACTCGAGTCGCGTCGCACCGGTCGTGTTGCCGCCTGGGTCAAACCGGCGCTCGCACATCGTCGTGCGGCCGTCGCGCTCGACGAGCAGCACCGACGAGCAGCGCGTGCCATATCGTTCGTGCACGACGAAAGGCGAGGACAAGGCGCGCTCCCACTCAGGCGGCAGGCCCGTATCCGGCGTTTCGTCGAGGTCGGCGGGTAGGCGATCGGCGAGCAGCGCGAACAGCGATTCAGGTTCGACGGCATCGGTCGCGATCAGTTCCGACAGCCGCGTCCGCGAGCGCAGCAGCTTGGGCCATGGGGAATCGAGCCAGTGATTGCTGAGCCCGTAGATGCCCGGCTCGAGCGGCCGCGCCGCGAGTCCGTCGCGGTTCGAGTAGTAATAGAGCGAGCGCGACCCGCCGAGCAGCACGTTGAAGCCGGCGTAGCGCGGCGCACGGTTGCGCAAATCGTCGAGGTACCCCTGCGGCGACGACGCCCCGGCCAGGAAGCGCGTCACGAGGTCGCCGCGCGACGGCGCGCCCGCTGCGGCCTGCTCGAGTTCACGGAAATTGGTGACGACGCCGAACCGGCCGCAACGCGCGGCGCCCAGCCACGTGCCGGATCCGCGCAGGTCGCGGCCCGCGAGGATGCGCGAGTCGTCGGGCCACCAGCCGAGCGGAGCGGTCG
>JBAVIQ010000045.1:0-9388 GCA_049687035.1 Steroidobacteraceae bacterium | reverse complement strand
TCTTCATCAGCACCGCTTCGGCCGCCTTGAGGTCGTCGAGATTCTCGCTGTTCGGGTCCTTGCCCAGGTAGGCGAGCACCACGCCCACGACCTCGTCCGGAGCGTCCAGGACCGAGATGCCGCAGCCCTTGTACTTCGAGGCCAGCGCCGGATCGAAAAGCAGCTTCCAACTCGTCACCGGGGCCTTCGGGTCGATGGCCTGGACCTTCTTGACGTTGTAGCCGATGCCGTCCGTGCACCACATGTGGTTCACGGCATACAGGTTGCCCGGATCGTGCCGGTCCAGGCGCTGCAGGATATTCGGGTCGAGGTTCTTCCAGTTGGGCAGCTTGGACCGGTCGAGCTTGCGGAACACGCCGGCCTTGATCTGCACCTCGAGGAACGAGGCGGAAGGCACCACCACGTCGTAGCCCGTGTTGCCCGCGAGGAGCTTGGTCTGCAGCACCTCGTTGTTGTCGAACACATCGTAGTTGACCTTGATGCCGGTTTCCTTGGTGAAAGCCTCGAGCATCGTCGGGTCGATGTAGTCCGACCAGTTGTAGACGTTGACGACCTTCTCCTCGGCTGGCGCGGCGGCCGGAGCCTGGGCGGCCGCGGCCGGCGCCTGCTCCTCCTTCTTGCCGCAACCAGCGAGCGCGATCGTCGCAGCCAGGCCGACGAGCCCGGCGCGAATGGTGAGTTTCATGATGGCAATACCCCGCTTTGTAGATCCATATCGGCACGGCCTGCAGGCCCGATCCCATTCAGCCATGTATAGCGCACCGGACAGGGTCAGGACAAGGAATCGAACGCCGCCAGGCGCCCGGTGGACGCGAACTAGAGACGGCCCTCGGCCCGGCACCGTGCGAGTGTCAGGTCGAGACAGCGCCATGCCTTTTCGGCGAGCTCGTCGATCTGTTCGCGGCTGATCACGAGCGGCGGCGAAATGATCATCGTGTCCCGGACCGCGCGCATGATCAGGCCGTTCTCGAAGCAGAAGTCGCGGCAGATCGTACCGACCTCGCCGCGGTTGTCGAAGAACGTCCGCGCGCCCTTGTCCTTGACCAATTCTAGAGCGCCGATCAGGCCGACCGACCGCGCCTCGCCCACCAGCGGGTGCTCGGAAATGTCGCGCCACTTCCTGGCCAGGTAGGGGCCGGTTTCGTCGCGCGTGCGCGGCACGAGGTTTTCCTGCTGGATCAGCGTCAGGTTGACGCTGGCGACGGCGCAGGCCGCCGGATGGCCCGAGTAGGTGAAGCCGTGGGCGAACTCGCCACCCTGGTCGATGATCACGTCGGCCACCCGGTCCGCCACCATGACGCCGCCGATCGGCAGGTAGCCCGACGACAGGCCCTTGGCGATCGTCATCAGGTCGGGCTTGATCCCGAAGAGGTTCGAGCCGAACCAGTGACCCGTGCGGCCAAAGCCGCAGATGACCTCGTCCGCGACCAGCAGGATGCCGTAGCGGTCGCAGATCTTCTGGATTTCGGGCCAATAGGTGTCCGGTGGGATGATCACGCCGCCGGCGCCCTGGATCGGCTCGCCGATGAAGGCAGCGATCTTCTGCGGACCCATTTCGAGGATTTTCTGCTCGAGCGTGTGCGCGATCTTCACGCCGAATTCGGCCGGGCTCAGCCTGCCGCCCTCGCCATACCAGTACGGCTGCGGGATGTGGACGATGTCCGGGATCGGCAGCCCACCCTGCTCGTGCATGAATCCCATGCCACCGAGGCTCGCCCCGGCCATGGTGCTGCCGTGATAGGCATTCACGCGGCTGATGATGACCTTGCGTTCGGGTTGCCCGAGCAGGTCCCAGTAGCGGCGCACGAGTCGCACGACCGTGTCGTTGCCTTCCGAGCCCGAACCGGTGAAAAACACGCGGTTGAACTGCGGTGGCGTCAGGTCGACGAGCTGCTTCGCCAGTTCGATGGCAGGCGGGTGGGCCGTCTGGAAGAAGCTGTTGTAGTACGGCAGCTCGAGCAGCTGATGGTACGCGGCCTCGGCAAGTTCCTTGCGACCGTAACCCAGGTTGACACACCAGAGGCCCGCCATGCCGTCGAGCATGCGGTTGCCTTCGGAGTCGTACAGGTACACGCCTTCGGCCTTGACGATGACCCGCGATCCCTTCGCGTGCAGGTTCTTGTAGTCCGTGAACGGATGCAGGTAGTGCTGGCGGTCCAGCTCCTGCCAGCGGGCGGTGGTGCGGTCGGCGATGTAGGGCGTGGATCGCATGCTCTTGACCTCAGACGTTCAGCAGCAAGTGCTCGCGCTCCCAGCTGCTGATGACCTGCAGGAACGTATCCTGCTCGCTTTCCTTCACCGCGGTGTAGGCCAGCACGAAGCGGTCGCCGAGCGTGTCAATCAGCGTCCGGCAATCGCGCAGCAGTCGCACGGATTCTTCGAGGCTGCGCGGCAGGTTGAACGGCAGGTCGTACGCGCTGCCGGAGACAGGTTCCGACGGCTTCAGGCCTTCCATCATGCCGAGGTAGCCGCAGGCGAGCGAGGCTGCGAGCGCGAGGTACGGATTCGCATCGGCCCCGGCAAGGCGGTTCTCGACGCGGCGGTTGTCCGGGTTCGAGATCGGCACGCGCAGGCCTGCCGTGCGGTTGTCGTAACCCCACTGCGTGTTGATGGGCGCGAGGTGCCGCAGGATGATCCGGCGGAACGAGTTCACGTTCGGCGCGAACAGCGCCATCGCTGACGGCAGGTACTTCTGCAGGCCCGCAATGTGCGAGAAGAACAGCTGACTCGGATTGCCGTCCTTGTCGCTGAACACGTTCTTGCCGGTCTTCGCGTCGACGATGCTCTGGTGGATGTGCATCGCGCTGCCCGGCTCGCGCGCCATCGGCTTCGCCATGAACGTCGCGTACATCTTGTGGCGGAAGGCTGCTTCACGCGCCGTGCGCTTGAACATGAACACCTGGTCCGCGAGCGACATCGCGTCACCATGGATCAGGTTGATTTCCATCTGCGCGGCGCCGTCTTCGTGGATCAGCGTGTCGATCTCGATTTCCTGCGCTTCGCAGAACGCATAGATGTCGTCGAACAGCGGATCGAACTCGTTGACAGCGGCGATGCTGTAGGACTGGCGGCCGATTTCCGGCCGGCCCGAGCGACCCACAGGCGGCTTGAGCGGATAGTCGGCGTCGATGTTGGGCTCGACCAGGTAGAACTCGAGTTCCGGCGCGACGATCGGTTTCCAGCCCTTCTGCGCGTAGAGGTCGAGGATGTGGCGCAGCACGTAGCGCGGCGCCATCGTCACCGGACGGCCGTCCGAGTAATAGCTGTCGTGGATGACCTGCGCGGTCGGCTCGGCGGCCCATGGCACGACCCGCGTCGTGTTCGGGTCGGCCTTCAGCACGATGTCGATTTCCGACGGGCTGATGGCACGGTCGTCGTCCGGGTAATCGCCCGTGACGGTCTGCAGGAAGATGCTCTCGGGCATGCGCATGCCCTCGTCTTCCGCAAACTTCATTGCGGGCATCACCTTGCCGCGCGCGATGCCGGCCATGTCGGGGACCACGGCCTCGACTTCCGAGATGCCGTGTTCCTTGAAAAACTGCTGGATCGGGGTGCTCATGAAAACTACTTCCGTGCGTTGATTCGTGCACGCGCCGCTGCGCCGAAAGCGGCGAACAAGGCGTGCGAAAAGGGATTCTTCAGGACCTGCCATTCCGGATGCCACTGCACCGCGAGCGTGAAGCCCGGTGCATCGCTGACGCGGAACGCTTCGACCAGCCCGTCGGGTGCACGGGCTTCGATTTCGAGATTGCGACCGAGCGTCTGCACGCCCTGCGCATGCAGCGAGTTGACCTTGACCCGCGCCGAGCCTGCGAGCCCGTGCAGGTAGCCGCCCGGCACGAGTTCCACCTCGTGGACGGGCGCGTACTGGACGTCGAGCGGCTGCTCCTTGTCTTCGCGGTGGTCCTGCATGCCCGGCACGTCCTGCACTTTCTGCCAGAGCGTGCCGCCGAAGGCGACGTTCATTTCCTGGAAGCCGCGGCAGACGGCGAAGAGCGGAATGCCCGCCGCGATCGCGCGCGGAATCAGCGGCAACGTCGTCTGGTCGCGGTGCGGATCGTGCAGCGTGTCCGGATCGCCGGCGGAACCCCGGTAACGGTGCGGCTCGACGTTGGACGGGCTGCCCGTCAGCAGGATGCCGTCGAGTTGCGACAACAGCGCGTCGAGGTCGCGCTCACCCAGCGCTGGCATGAGGACCGGCGTGGCATCGGCCGCCTCGGCCACGGCGGCAATGTACTTCTCCCCCACGCAGTGGAAGGGGTGCGGACCCAGGATCCGGCGATCCGCGGGAATGCCGATCAATGGTTTGTGGCGAGCCACGTTTAAAATCCTAGACGGCTCTTGGGAGGCCGTCATTCGGGGACGGTCCGGATTAAACCACAGCCACCCCCCTGCCGTCGCCGCGCAGCGCAAAAAAATGGCCAAAAATCAGCCCAAACATGGACTTGGATCGATTCTTGACAGCGCCTCAACGGCTTGCCGGCCGGCGCGACTAACGGCTATTCTCCTTGCTCCCGGACGGCCCAGCCGTCGCTAAATCCTAAACAACGGGTGTTTCATGCCGCAGTTTGCGGAATTCGGGCCGGCCGCCGCCTGGCTCAAGCTTCATCCGCAGGTACGCTTCGTCGATCTGCTGCTCGCCGACCTCATGGGCATCCCGCGCGGCAAGCGAGTCACGACTGCCGAACTCGAAGGCGTGCACGGCTCAGGCCTGCTGCTGCCGGGCTCGATGTTCGCGCTCGACGTGCTTGGCGGCACGGTGCAGTCCACCGGCCTTGGCTTCGACGAAGGAGATGCCGATCGCGTGTGCCTGCCGATAGCAGGCACCCTCGTGCCGGTGCCATGGCTCGGCGAACACATCGCCCAGATGCAGGTCAGCATGTACGAGCATGACCGCACGCCATTCCACGGCGATCCGCGGCACGTGCTCGAGCACGTCGTCGCGCGCTTCGCCGCGCTCGGACTGCAGCCCGTGATGGCCGTAGAGCTCGAGTTCTACCTGGTCGACCGCGAGCGCACGCCGGAAGGCCATGCGCAGCCGCCGCGACAGCCCCTGACCGGCCGCCGCGAAGTGAAGACGCAGATCAATTCGATGCAGGAACTGGACGAGTACTCGGCCGTGCTGAGCGCGATCGATGCAGCCGCGCGCGCACAGGAACTGCCCGTCGGCACCGTGCTCGCCGAATACGGCCCCGGCCAGTTCGAAGTCAACCTGCACCACGTCGACGATCCCCTGCTCGCCTGCGACCACGCCATCCGCCTCAAGCGACTGGTGAAAGGCGTGGCGCTCGCCCACGGCATGGAAGCGACCTTCATGCCGAAGCCGTATCGCGATCACGCCGGCAGCGGCGCGCACCTGCACGTCAGCGTGCTCGACGCGAAGGGTCGCAATATTTTCGCAGCGGAAGATCCTGCGGGCAGCGAGCAACTGCGCCACGCGATCGGCGGCCTGGCGGCGACGATGAACGACGCGATCGCGATCTGTGCGCCGACGGCGAATTCCTACCGCCGCTTCCAGCCCGAAGCATACGTGCCGCTCAATCCGAGCTGGTCCGTGAACAATCGTGGCGTCGCGTTCCGCGTACCGTACGGCCCGCCCGCGAGCCGTCGTGTCGAGCACCGCATCGCCGGCGCCGACGCCAATCCGTACCTGCTCTCCGCCATCGTGCTCGCTGGCATGCACTTGGGGCTCACGCGCAAACTCGACCCGGGTCCCGTGCTGGCAGGCAATGCCTACCGCGACACGACGCCGACGATTCCGCAATCCTGGCCGGAAGCGCTCGGCGTGTTCGAACGCAGCGAGTTTGCACGGGAATACCTGGGCGAGCGCTTCGCGCGCCTGTATGCCCAGACACGCCGCGGCGAGATGCAGGACTTCTATTCTTACGTGCCGGCCATCGATTACGACTGGTACTTGACCACGAGCTGAGCCATGCCGGTCAAACACATCGATTCGTACTACGCGGCCTCGGCGCATCCTGCGCCGGACCGGCCGCCCCTGCTGGGCGACGTCGAAGCCGACGTCTGCGTCGTGGGTGGCGGCATCGCGGGCTGCGCAACGGCGCTGTTCCTCGCCGAACGTGGCTACAAAGTGGTGCTGCTCGAAGGCAATCGCATTGCGTTCGGCGCGTCGGGGCGCAGCGGCGGCCAGGCAATCGTCGGTTACGCGTGCAGCCAGGACAAGCTCGTCGCGCAGGTCGGCAGGTCCGACGCGAAGAAGATGTTCGACATCACCGTGGACGCGCTGGACCTGGTCAAGGCGCTGGTCCAAAGGCACCGTATCGATTGCGACCTGCACTGGGGACACCTGCACACCGCGATAAAACCGCGGCAGGTGTCCGACCTGCGGGCTCACCAGGATGAACTGAGTGGCTACGGCTACGCGGGCACGCGCTGGCTCGACCAGGCCGAACTCGGCAAGGTGCTGAACACCGATCGCTACATCGGCGGCCTGCGCGACGACCGCAGCGGGCACCTGCATCCGCTCAACTACACGCTGGGACTTGCTGCCGCCGCCGAGGCCGCCGGCGTGACGATCTACGAGCAGGCGCTGGTCGTGGACATCGAGCACGGCGCGACCGTGAAGCTGCGTACGGCCGGCGGACACGCGGTGCGGGCCAGGCACGTGGCGCTATGCTGCAACGCCTTCATCGACGAGAAGATCTCGAAGCGGCTGCGCGACCGCATCATGCCGGTCGGCACGTACATCATCGCCACCGAACAGCTCGGGCAGGCGCGCGTCGAATCACTGCTGCGCGAGAACGTCGCCGTGTCCGACGTGAACTTCGTGCTCGACTATTTCCGCCGCTCGGGCGACCACCGCATGCTGTTCGGTGGACGGGTCAGCTACTCCGGGCGCGATGCACGCAACACCGCCAAGGCCACGCGCGTGCGGATGCTCAATGTCTTCCCGTCACTGGCCGACGCGAAGATCGACTTCGCGTGGGGTGGCCACGTCGACATCACGATGAACCGCGCGCCGGACTTCGGGCGCATCGCACCTAACGTGTATTACCTGCAGGGTTTCTCGGGACACGGCATCGCGCTGACCGGCATCGCGGGCCAGATGGTGGCCGAGACGATTGCAGGACAGGCCGAGCGCTTCGATCTCTTCACCAGGCTCAAGCATCACGACTTTCCCGGGGGGCCTGCCCTGCGCATGCCGGGGCTCGTGCTGGCGATGCTCTGGTTCCGGCTCAAAGACCTGCTTTGATTCCGCTGGTCAGGGCCTGACCTCGAACGAGGACTGCGTGGCCACGGTCACCACCTGCCCTGCCGCGAGCGTCACTTCGCCACCCGTGCCCTTGGCGGCCGCCGTGCCGGCCGCCCCACCGAGAATGCCGCCGACCACCGCGCCATTCTTGTGCGATACCTGGTGACCGATGATTGCACCGGCAGCCGCGCCGCCGACGATCTTGGCGGTGTCCTTGCCGGTCTCACTCTTGCCTAGCTGCGTGAACGGCGCGTTGATCGACACGCTTGCGCCATTCGCCGCAACCAGCGAATCGAACGTCATGCCGAGCGTCGGGGTGCCGCCGATCTTCTTGCTGCCCGAGATGATCTGCGTGATCGCGCCGTGCACGGACGCGCCCGCCTTCGCTGCGCGCCGGTCGCCGATCATCAGGTCCGACGCGAGGCGCGCTTCGACGCTGTCGCCGACCGCGTTCGTCTTCGTGCTGACCGGAGCGACCAGCTCGATCGCGAGCTGCGTCCCCGCGGGCACGACGATCGGTGCTGCAGGCGCCACCGTCTTTGGAACAGCTGCAGCGGTGCTCGTGGCCGGCCTGGCCGCGCCGGCCTTCTTCGCCGCTGCCTTCTTGGCGGCTGCCGCTTGCGTGGCTGCAGCAGCCTGCGCCGCCGTTTCGGCATCACGCCTGGCGAGCTCGGCTTCGAGCTCCTGCTGCTTGACCGCTGCTTCGCGCTCGGCGAGTTCCTTTTCCTTTGCCGCAAGTTCAGCGGCCTTCGCTGCCTCGGCGGCTTGCGCAGCCGCGGCCGCCTGGGCGGCAGCGTCGTCCTGAGTCGTCGCTTGCGCCAAGGGCTCCGGCGTTGCCGCCGGCGGGGTGGACTTACTGCAGCCCGTCATTCCCCAGGCAAGAGTGGCAGCGGACAACAGCAGGATTCGGAGTGTCGGGGCGTGGCGCATGGCAGTCACTGTGTGGGTGGAAGTGAGCCCTACGGTACCCGAAACGACTCACTATGCACATCTGCCGTGCCCGAATGAGCACGCGATCACGACAGTGCAGCCAAAGGCACGCCGACTCGTGGCGGAAACCCCGGCGTTTCGCTGTCCGACGGTCAGTCGTCGCCGCCGGCGACGCTGGCTCCACTCGTGCACGTTTCATGCACGACGACGCGGGCCAGCAGCGGCAACGCGGGCTTCAGCTCCCGCCAGATGTAGCGCGCCAGGTTCTCGCTGGTCGGGTTGTCGAGTCCGGGGATGTCGTTGAGGTACCGATGGTCGAGCCGCTGGAACAGCGGTTCGAACGCCTGCTTGATCTCGGCGAAGTCCATGACCCAGCCCAGGCGCGGATCCACCGGTCCGCTGACGTGCAGTTCGACCCGAAACGAATGTCCGTGGACGCGCGCGCACTTGTGCCCTGCGGGGACGTTTGGCAACCGGTGCGCGCTCTCGAGCGTGAAGGTCTTGAAAATATCCACTGGCCGTATCCCTCTTCACCTGTGCGCAATTGCCGCGACTTTCGAACGCAGCACGAAGCACACGTGAATCTTCGGGTTGCGCGCGAAATCCTCGGGGATCGTCGAGCGTGTGATGTCATCGACTTCGAAGTGCTCCAGCGTCGCACCGTCGAGCTTGAATTTCTGGAAGTTGTTCGAGAACACGATCGTACCGCCAGGCGCCAGCAGCTTCGACGCGGTCGTGAGCATCCAGCCGTGATCCATCTGCACGTCGAACTCACGCTGCATGCGCTTGGAGCGCGAGTGCGTCGGCGGGTCGATGAAGATCAGGTCATAGGCCGGTGGGCGGATCTGCTGCGACTGCGCCTCGAGCCACGCCAGGCAATCCGCCTGGATGACCTCGTGCGATGGACCGCGCAGGCCGTTCAAGTCCAGGTTGCGCAGGGCCCAGTCGAGGTAGGTCTTCGACATGTCGACGGTGGTCGAGGCGATCGCGCCACCGCCCACCGCGTGGACGGTCGCCGCGCCCGTGTACGCAAAGAGGTTCAGGAAGCGCTTGCCTTTCGCCCACTCACCGAGCCGCATGCGCGTGATGCGATGGTCCAGGAACAGCCCGGTGTCGAGGTAGTCGGTGAAGTTGACGAGGAAGCGATAGCGGCCCTCGCGGACGACATGGTACTGCGCCTCCTCGTCGAGCTTTTCATACTGCTCGCCGGCCTTCTGCCGCTTGCGCACACGCAGGAACATGCGC
>JBAVIQ010000044.1:0-15178 GCA_049687035.1 Steroidobacteraceae bacterium | reverse complement strand
CAGCAGCACCGCCATGACCATCTTGTAGCAGTAGTTCACCGTGCCGACGGCGAGGAACAGCGAAATCGGCCACTGCTGCGGCCCGAGCACGAACGCGATGTAGAGCACCACGAAGCTGTCGACGAGTTGCGAGAACGCCGTCGAGCCGGTCGCGCGCAGCCAGATCCAGCGCTCGCCGGTCGCCTTGCGAATGCGATGGTAGATGCCGACGTCGATCACCTGACCGACCAGGAACGCCGTGAGGGATCCGCCGATCGTCCAGAGGCCCTGCCCGAACACGCCGTTGTATGCAGCTTGCATGTCGGGGACGCCTCGCTGCGCGTTCACCGTCACCCACCAGTCGGCGGGCGCAAGGTGAATCGCGGCATAGGCGAACAGGAACGCGTACGAGATCATGCCGATCGCCGCGTACGAGATCAGGCGCACGCCGCGCATGCCGAAGAACTCGTTGATGACATCCGTCATGATGAAGACGATCGGCCAGATCAGGACGCCTGCCGTGAAGCTCAGCGAGCCGGTCTGCCCAAACAGGTCCCAGCCGAACGCAGGCAAGCCGAACGTCTTCTCCAGCGCGAAGATCTTGACGCCGACGAACTCGGCGACCACGGCGTTGCCGACGAAGAATGCGGTCAGCAGGATGAAGAGCCGCGTCGAGCGCGACCCCAGCAGCGACACTGACATCAGCGGGATCCCCTGCGTTCCTGGAACTTGCGTGTTGGGCAGGGAGCTTACACTGCCGGGCGCACCTGGCCCGCGTGGCTGTCCATCACGATGGACCTGCACGACTGGCCATTGATCGTGCGGGTCGAACGCGATTGTCGATGCAGGTTCAGGGACCGGCTGCTTACTCGATGTCGTCCAGGCGCAAGCGCAGTTTCTCAAGCACGCTCGCTTCCCAGCCGAAGTCCTCGGCTTCCGCCGGCAGGGCGGGCAGTTCCTCGACTCGGGCGGCCACGCGGTTCAGCGCCGCGGATTCCCAGTCCCTGGCAATAGGCTCGTCGTTCGGCTTTGGCATGTGTTCCGTCCCGGGCATCGTGCGGTTTGCCATGGCAAGGGCACTAAGGTACCCGGCCTGTGTGACGACGGCTGTGAGCCCGGTCACGAACCCGGGGCGGAGGCAGACCTTATGGCGGGTCGTCGTCGTCCGACAGGCCTCCCCGGCCCTTCACGATCCGCATGAGGTCGCGCCTTTCCCGCTTGTCGGGACGCCCGCTGGAAACCAATCCTGCCAGCCGGTTCAGTTCGCGGATGTGCGCCCGGCCAGCCTCGCTCTCCGCCGTTTCGCGATAGTGCTGGCGCGCTTCGGCCGCCGGGCCTCGGCGCACCGGGATCGACACGACGTCGACGATGAACCGCTCGCGTTCCCGCGTGATCTGCAGCCGGTCGCCCGGCTTCAAGACGCGCGATGCCTTTATGCGATCGCCATCCACCTGTACATGTCCGCCGTCGACGGCTTCCTGCGCGAGGCTGCGGGTCTTGAAGAACCGGGTGCACCAGAGCCATTTGTCGACTCGAAGCGAGCCACTCAAGCCACCGGGGCCACCGGGGCCATCTTTTGCATCGTCGTCGCCATGCCGGCGCGACGGACCGTTCCTGCGGGGTGCCACGGCCCTATTATAAGGCCCTTATAATCCGTGCTCCGTAGCTGCAGGCGCCCTACCCCATGGATCGTGGCTTTCTCGACCGACTGGCCGCCCAGACCGAAGACCTGAAGGGTGCCGGTCTCTTCAAGCCGGAGCGCGTGCTCAGCTCGCCGCAGCAGCCCGTGGTCAAGCTCGCCGATGGCCGCGAACTGATCAACCTTTGCGCCAACAATTACCTCGCGCTCGCGAACCACCCGTCGATCCGCGAAGCCGCGCACCGCGCACTCGACCGCTACGGGTACGGCATGGCCTCGGTGCGCTTCATCTGCGGCACCCAGAACGTGCACAAGGAACTCGAGGCGCGCCTGAGTGCGTTCTTGCGGATGGACGACACGATCCTGTATTCGTCGTGCTTCGATGCGAACGGCGGCCTGTTCGAGACGCTGCTCGACGAGCAGGACGCGGTGATCAGCGACGCGCTCAATCACGCGAGCATCATCGACGGCATTCGCCTGTGCAAGGCGCAGCGCCTGCGCTACGCCAATGACGACATGGACGAGCTCGAGACCCGCCTCAAGGAAGCGGCGGGTGCGCGGGTGAAGCTGATTGCGACCGACGGCGTGTTCTCGATGGACGGCGTCATCGCGCGCCTGCAGGAAATCTGCGACCTCGCCGACCGCTACGGCGCGCTGGTGATGGTGGACGACTCGCACGCCACCGGCTTCATCGGCCAGGGAGGCCGCGGCACGCCGGAGTTCCGTGGCGTGATGGGCCGCATCGACATCCTCACGGGCACGCTCGGCAAGGCGCTAGGCGGCGCAGCCGGCGGTTACACGTCGGCACGCAAGGAAATCGTCGGCTGGCTGCGCCAGCGTTCGCGCCCGTACCTGTTCTCGAACAGCATCCCGCCAGTGATCGCGGCCTCGACGCTGCGGGTGCTCGACCTGGTCGAGGATGGCGACGAGTTACGCTCGAACCTGCGTCGCAACACCACGCATTTCCGCCGCCGCATGAACGAGGCGGGCTTCACCATCGTGCCGGGCGAGCACCCGATCGCACCGGTGATGCTGGGCGACGCAACCCTCGCCGCGAAGTTCGCCGAGAAACTGCTCGAACGCGGCGTCTACGTCATCGGGTTCTCGTACCCGGTCGTCCCCATGGGCAAGGCCCGCATCCGCACGCAGATGACCGCGGGTCACTCGTTGGAGCAACTGGACCGGGCCATCGAGGGATTCATCGCCGTCGGCCGCGAACTGGGCGTCATCCGCTGACGCGTGGCCGGCGCATACAACGATCGAGGCGCGACCCGCGCCGCTGGAGCATCGAAGCATGAAGGCACTGGTCAAGGCTAAAGCCGAACCTGGCATCTGGATGGAAGAGATTCCGGAGCCCAGGGTCGGCCCCAACGACGTGCTGATCAAGGTCGGCAAGACCGCGATCTGCGGCACCGACATGCACATCTACCTCTGGGACCAATGGGCGCAGAAGACGATCCCCGTGCCGATGGCCGTGGGCCACGAGTACGTGGGCAAGATCGTCGAGCTGGGCAGCGAGGTCCAGGGCTTCAAGGTCGGTGATCGCGTGTCGGGCGAAGGCCACATCACCTGCGGCCACTGCCGCAATTGCCGTGCCGGGCGTCGCCACCTCTGCCGCAACACGGTCGGCGTCGGTGTGAACCGCCAGGGCTGCTTCGCCGAGTACCTCGTGATCCCCGCATTCAACGCGTTCAAGCTCAGTGACGCGATCACGGACGAGGTCGCGTCGATCCTCGATCCGTTCGGCAACGCTACGCACACGGCGCTGTCGTTCAGCCTCGTCGGCGAGGACGTGCTGATCACGGGCGCGGGCCCGATCGGCATCATGGCTGTCGCGATCGCGCGTCACGTCGGCGCACGCCACATCGTGATCACCGACGTCAACGACTATCGGCTCGATCTCGCGCGCAAGATGGGCGCGACGAAAGCCATCAACGTGGGCCGCGACACGCTCGACCAGACGATGACGGATCTGGGCATGGTCGAAGGCTTCGACGTCGGCCTCGAGATGTCGGGCAACCCGGCCGCGTTCCGCGACCTGTTGCGCACGATGCACCATGGCGGCAGCGTCGCGCTGCTCGGCATCCCGCCCGGGGACACGGCCATCGACTGGAACCAGGTGATCTTCAAGGGCCTGGTGCTCAAGGGCGTCTATGGGCGCGAGATGTTCGAGACCTGGTACAAGATGTCGGCGATGCTGCAGAGCGGCCTCGACATCTCGCCGATCATCACGCACCGGCTGCCGATCGCGGAGTTCCGCGACGGCTTCGAGATCATGCGCAGTGGCCAGTCGGGCAAAGTCATCCTGGACTGGGCGGCGTGAAGAAGGGGTTAGGGGTTAGATGGAGTGACTATCATGGCCGTGCGCACAGCCGAAGCTAACTGGACCGGCAGCCTGCGCGAAGGCCGCGGCGAACTGGCGCTCGAGAGCGGCGCCTTCCGCGGTCCCTACACGTTCAAGTCTCGCTTCGAGGAAGGCAAGGAAACCAACCCCGAGGAACTGCTCGGCGCCGCGCACGCGGGTTGCTTCACCATGGCACTGACGGCGCTGCTCGCCCGCCAGCAGCTCGCGCCGACCAGGATCCTGACGACCGCCTCGGTGCACATCGAACAGTCGCCGACCGGATTCACCATCCCGCGCATTGAACTGCGCACACGAGCCACGATTCCGGGGCTGGACGCGGAAAAGTTCGCGGCGCTTGCCGCCGATGCCAAGCAGAACTGCCCGGTTTCAAAAGCCCTGACCGGCGTGCAGATCACCCTGGACGCCGCGCTGGAATAGCCTGGCCTCACCTCTCCCGTGCCACTGCGGCCTTCCGCGGTCGTCAGATTGGCAAGACGAGCTAAAATTACAGTACGGATAACCTCACAGGAAGCGATGCCATGCCCCTCGTCTCGATGCGCCAGCTGCTCGACCACGCCGCCGAAAACCACTACGGACTGCCGGCGTTCAACGTCAACAACCTCGAGCAGGTCCGCGCCATCATGGAAGCGGCCGACGAAACCAACAGCCCGGTCATCATGCAGGGCTCGGCCGGCGCGCGTAAGTACGCGGGTGAGGCGTTCCTGCGTCACCTGATCCAGGCCGCCATCGAGGCGTACCCGCACATCCCGGTCGTCATGCACCAGGACCACGGCCAGTCGCCGGCGGTCTGCATGAGCGCCATCCGCTCGGGTTTCTCGAGCGTAATGATGGACGGTTCGCTCAAGGAAGACGGCAAGACGCCGTCCTCCTACGAATACAACGTCGAGACGTCGCGCAAGGTCGTCGACTTCGCGCACTCGATCGGCATCACGGTCGAGGCCGAACTCGGCGTGCTCGGCTCGCTCGAGACGATGAAGGCGGACAAGGAAGACGGTCACGGCGCGGAAGGCCACATGACGCGCGCAGACCTGCTGACCGACCCTGACCAGGCCGCCGACTTCGTCAAGCAGACGCAGTGCGACGCGCTGGCGATCGCCATCGGCACCTCGCACGGCGCGTACAAGTTCACGCGCAAGCCGACGGGCGACATCCTCGCGATCGAACGCATCAAGGAAATCCATGCGCGCATCCCGAATACGCACCTCGTCATGCACGGCTCGTCGAGCGTGCCGCAGGAATGGCTCGAGGTCATCCGCAAGCACGGCGGCCAGATGAAGGAAACCTACGGCGTGCCGGTCGAAGAGATCGTGACCGGCATCAAGCACGGGGTACGGAAGATCAACATCGACACCGACATCCGCCTGGCGATGACGGGCGCGATCCGCAAGCACATGTCCGAGAAGCCATCCGAGTTCGATCCGCGCAAGTACCTGGCCGACGCACAGGCGGCCGCCCGGGGCATCTGCAAGCTGCGCTATGAAGCGTTCGGCTGCGCAGGGCAGGCCTCGAAGATCAAGCCGCTGTCGCTCGAGAAGATGGCCGAGCGTTACAAGAAGGGCGAGCTGAACCAGATCGTCAACTGACGAACTGACGTGGCTCGTCGATCGTGACGAGTGACAGGCCGGAGGGGCGCCACGGCGCCCCTGCTGCCGTGCGAGGCTCGACTGCACTCCGTCAGCCGGAAAATATTCGCCACCATGACTTCCCTGTTCGACCCCGTCTCGATGACCCGCGGCCCCGGCCTGAAGAACCGTTTCATGCTCTCGCCGCTCACCAACCTGCAGAGCCACGTCGACGGCACGCTCTCCGACGACGAGTTCAACTGGCTCACGTTGCGCGCACGCGGCGGCTTCGGCGCCACGGTGACCTGCGCGTCGCACGTGCAGGCGCAGGGCCAGGGGTTCCCCGGCCAGCTCGGCTGCTGGTCGGACACGCACCTGACTGGCCTCACGCGACTCGCAGCTGGCATCAAGGCTGCTGGCAGCACGGCTTACGTGCAACTGCATCACGCCGGCATGCGCTCGCCGCAGGACCTGATCGGCACGCAGCCCGTCTGCCCGTCGCAAGACGCGGAAACTGGGTCTCGCGCGCTGACGCTGGCGGAGGTCGAGCAACTGCGTGAGGACTTCATCGCAGCCGCGGTCCGCGCGGAACGCGCCGGCTTCGACGGCATCGAGCTCCACGGCGCACACGGCTACATCCTGAGCCAGTTCATGAGCGGCACGTACAACCGGCGCGACGATCGCTACGGTGGTTCCCTGGAGAACCGCTGCCGCCTAGTGTACGAAATCATCAGCGGCATCCGTGCACGCTGCCGCCCGGACTTCACGCTCGGCATCCGCGTGTCACCCGAGCGCTTCGGCCTGCTGCTAGCCGAGATGCGCGCAGTCGTGCAGGGCCTGATGCACGACGGCCGGCTCGACTTCATCGACCTTTCGTTGTGGGACGTGTTCAAGGAACCGAACGAGGACGGGTTCAAGTCGAAACCGCTGGTCGACTGGTTCATGGACCTGGACCGGCGCGACGTGAAGATCGGCGTGGCCGGCAAGATCATGGATGCGGCCACGGCGCGCAGGTGCCTCGAGCACGGCGCGGATTTCGTCACGATCGGGCGCGCAGCGATCCTGCACCACGACTTCCCCGAGCGCGTGCGTGCGAACCCCGGCTTCGTTGCGATGCCGCTGCCCGTGAGCGCCGAGCACCTGCGTGCAGAAGGCCTGGGCCCCGCGTTCGTCGGTTACATGAAGACGTGGAAAGGTTTCGTCGCGGAGGCGTGAGCGCTCAGGCGCTCCAGCTGATCAGTCCGCTCCAGGCCGTCAACAGCACCAGCACGCCGAAGGCGATGCGGTACCAGGCAAACGGCACGAAGGTGTGCGTCGCCACGTAGCGGATCAGCCAGCGCACGCAGGCAAACGCGGAAACGAATGCGGCCGCCATGCCGACGACCCAGATGCCGAGGTCGTCCATGGAGAGCAGCTCGCGTTCCTTGTACAACGAGTACAGGGAGGCGACGCCGAGCGTCGGAATGGCGAGATAGAAGGTGAACTCGGTCGCCACCTGCCGCGACAGCCCGAACAGCATGCCGCCAATGATGGTGGCGCCCGAACGGCTGGTACCCGGGATCAGTGCAAAGGCCTGCGCGATGCCGACCTTCAGCGCATCGAGCGGCGTCATCTCGTCGACCGAGTTGATTCGCACGGTGTGAGTGCGCCGTTCCGCCCAGAGAATGATGAGGCCGCCGATGATGAAGGCGGCAGCCACCGTCGGCGCGTTGAACAGGCTGGCCTTGAGCGCGCTGCCGAAGACCATGCCGAGCGCTGCGAGCGGTATGAACGCAATTGCGACGTTGAGCAGCAAGCGGCGGGCGAGCGGATCACTCGTCGCGTTCGACAGCACCGTGCCGATCTTCGCGCGGAACTCCCACACGACCGCCAGGATCGCGCCCGACTGGATGACGATCTCGAACAGCTTGCCGCGCGCGTCGTGAAAATCGAGCAGCGTGGCCGCAAGGATCAGGTGTCCGGTGCTCGACACCGGCAGGAACTCGGTGAGGCCTTCGACGACCCCGAGGATGGCCGCCTTCAGCAACAGCACGGGATCCACGGCTGTCAGTCCAGCGAGCAGGCGAGGCAGTACATGTAGGTGTTGCGCGGATCGCTGAGGCGCGACACGCGGTCGAGTTCCGCCACCACCGGCTGCAGGCTGCGCGGCAGCAGTTGCGGCCACATCGACGCCGGCACCAGCCGCGCCAGGAGCCGCGCGATCGAGGCCTGCACCCGCAGGCCGAGCGCTTCGCCGAAGCCGACTTCGAGGTCGTAATACTCGACGTCGTAGTCCTTGCCGAGCCTGGCGAGCTGGGCTGCGAGCTTCACTGCGTCTTCGTAGCCCCCGAGCTGGTCGACGAGGCCGAGCCGCTTCGCATCGATCCCGGACCACACGCGACCCTGCGCGATCGCATCGATCGCGGCAACGTCCTGCTTGCGCGACTTGGCCACCATGCCGATGAAGCGACGATACTCGTGCTCGATGCTCTGCTGCAGGATGTCCTTGGTCGGTTCACCCATCGGACGCACCGGGCTGAATTCACCGGAGAGCGCGGTCGTGCCCACGCCGTCGACGTGCACACCCATGCGCCCGAGCGTGCGCTGGAACGTCGGGAACATCGCGAAGATGCCGATGGAACCTGTCAGCGTGGCCGGGCTCGCCACGATGCGGTCCGCATCCATCGCGATGTAGTAGCCGCCCGAGGCAGCAAGGCTGCTCATCGACGCGACCACCGGCTTGCCGGCGGCCTTCAGTTCATCGACCTCGCGCCGGATGACTTCGCTCGCGAAGGTGCTGCCGCCCGGGCTGTCGATGCGCAGCACGACGGCTTTCACGTCGTCGTCGAAGCGCGCTTCGCGCAACTGGTCCGCGAGCGTGTCGGAACCGATGGTGCCCGGCTGCTGCTCGCCCGGCACGATCTCGCCCGAGGCGACGATGACGACGATCTTGTCGACCGGCCTGGTCGACAGCGCCTTCGAGGAGTTCACGTTCGCGAGGTACGACCACTGGTCGACACCTTTGTACGAATGCGTGTCCTCGTCGGTACCGGTGATTTCGGCCAGGCGTTCCTCGGCGCGGTAGCGTCCTTCGAGGTTCGTGACGAGCCCGGCGTCGAGCGCGAGTTTCGCGAGGTCGCCGTCGACCTTGCGCAACGAGACGGCGGTGTTGTCCGCATAGTCCTGGAGGACGGCTGGCTGGATGCCGCGCGCCTTTGCCACGTCGGTCTTCCACGTCGTCCAGACAGAGTTGAGCCAGGCGAGGCTTTCCTCGCGCTCGGCGGCCGACATGTCGTTGCGCGTGAACATCTCGACGGCCGACTTGTACTGGCCGACGCGGAAGACGTTCCAGTCGACCGACAGCTTGTCGAGCGCGTCCTGCACGAACAGGCCGTAGTTCGCGAAGCCGTCGACGTAGGCGATGCCCTGCGGATCGAGGTAGATCTCGTCGGCGTGCGCGGCGATGTAATACTGCGGCTGGTCGTAGTACTCGCCGAAGGCGATGACCGGCTTGCCGGTCTTGCGGAAGCGATCGATGGCAGCCGCGACTTCCTGCAGCTTGGCCGTGCCGCCGCCGTCGAGCCCACCGAGGTCGAGGTAGAGCGAACTGATGCGCTCGTCCTTCCTGGCGGCGTCGATCGCGTCGACGACGTCGCGGAGTCGCGTCTCGGTGGGACCCTGGCGCAGGCTCTCGCTGATGGCGCGCTCGAACGGAGCGCCCGACAACTGTTCGACCAGGGGGCCCAGCGGCGCGATGACGAGCGCCGCGCGGTCGGGAACCAGCGGGATCGGCCGCGAGAACAGCGCGCCGATCACGCCGAAGATCAGCAGGAGCAGCAGCAGGTGCAGGATCTTGCGCAGGCCGTCGAGGCCCACCCAGATCCAATGCAACAGCTTGCGGATGGCACGCATTCCCGCGCGCCCCTGCCGGCTCAGACCTTCTCTTCGATGCGGGCCGACTTGCCCGTGCGCTCGCGCAGGTAGTACAGCTTGGCGCGGCGGACGTTGCCACGGCGCTTGACCGTGATCGCGCCCAGCGCCGGGCTGTAGCTCTGGAACACGCGCTCGACGCCTTCACCGTGCGAGATCTTGCGCACCGTGAACGACGAATTGAGGCCGCGGTTGCTCTTCGCGATGACGACGCCTTCGTACGCCTGGACGCGCTCGCGGTCGCCTTCCTTGACCTTCACTTCGACGACGACAGTGTCGCCGGGACCGAAGTCCGGAATCTCGCGAGTCATGCGCTCGGCGTTGAGCGCGGCAATGATGTTGCTCATTTCTTCACCTTAGTCTCGGTTCTATCCCTGCTCTCGTCGCGTCGCGTCCTGCTCCGCCTGGTATTCCGCGAGAAGCTTGCGCTCCTCGACACTCAATTCTCTCTGCGCCAGCAAGTCCGGCCGGCGCTGCCACGTGCGGCCGAGCGCCTGCTGCAGCCGCCAGCGCGCGATCGCGGCGTGGTTGCCACCGATCAGCACCGGCGGCACCGCGCTGCCCGACCAGACCTCGGGCCGGGTGTAGTGGGGCCAGTCGAGCAGCCCGTCCGTGAAGGACTCCTGCACCGCCGACTCCGCGTCGCCGAGCGTGCCAGGCAGAAGCCTCGCGACCGCGTCGATGACCGTGAGCGCCGGCAGTTCGCCGCCGCTCAACACCACGTCTCCGACCGAGACCGATTCGTCGACGCACTGTTCGACGAACCGCTCGTCCACTCCTTCGTAGCGGCCGGCCACGAGGACCAGCTCCGGGAGCCCGGCGAACTCGGCGACCTTCCGCTGCTTGAGCGGAGCACCATCAGCTGCCAGATACACCCGGTGCGCCAGCGGCACCTTTGCCGCCGCCTCCGCCATGGCGAGCCGCAGGGGCTCCGCCTTCAAGACCATCCCGGGGCCGCCGCCATAAGGCCGGTCGTCCACCGTCTTGTGCACGTCCGTGGCGAACTGCCGCGGGTTGACCGTTTCGACCGCGAGTACACCGCGTTCGAGGGCCCGCCCGAGCACGCCAAACCCAAGCGCGTGCTCGACGAACTCGGGGAACAACGTCACGACGACGATGCGCATCGACCGCGTCTCCGTTCCCAATCCGCCGCCCAAGTACGCAGCTCAGTCGTCCGGGTGCCAGTCGACCGTCACCCTTCCTGCCTCGAGGTCCACGGCGACGAGTCGCTCGGGAACCAAGGGCACCAGCCTTTCCACCTTGCCGTCGCGCAGCACCATCACGGGGTGCGCCGGCATCTCGAGAAACTCATCGACCCTGCCAAGCACGACGCCGTCGCGATTCACCGCTTCGAGCCCCAGCATGTCGTGCAGGTAGTGCTCGTGCGGCCCGGCTTCGGGCAGCTCGGAGCGGTCCACCTGGATCTCGGCACCGTTCAGCAGCCGTGCTGCATCCATGGTGTCGATCCCTTCGAGTCGCACCGCAAGGTTCTGCCCTGCCCGCTTCGATTCCAGGACCCGGACCTGCCGGGACTGGCCCGCGTGCACCAGCGTCCAATGCGGGTAGTCTGCGATGCCTGCCGCAGGCTCGGTGTAGGAACTTACCTTCACCCAGCCACGCACGCCGTGAGGCGCGCCGACCCGGCCCAGCACCACGGCGCGGGGGCTGTCAGGCCCGGAGCGCGCCGTCATGTCGATTCAGTCGTGACCGCGGCTTCAGGCCGCAGCCGCGACCTGGGTCTTGCGGTAGACCTTCAGCAGCTGCTGCACGCGATCGGACGGCTGGGCGCCAACGCCGAGCCAGTAATCGACGCGCGACAGGTCGAGGCGCAGTTCTTCGCTGTTGCCGCGAGCGACCGGGTTGAAGAAACCAACCTGCTCGAGGGAACCACCACCGGCACGGCGGCTGTCGGTCACGACCACGTGATAGAAGGGTTCCTTCTTACCGCCGCGGCGCTGCAATCGGATCGTCACCATTCTTGTCCAAGCCTCAGTGTACGCGGCCGGTCACGAGGGCTGTGTCCGGCCAAAAAAGAGCCGCGAACTATAAACAAAATTCGAAGGAAAAGAAATACTTGTGGGGAGGTTAACGCAGGCCCGGCGGCATCCGGCCGGACATCGACCGCATCATGCGGCCCAGGCCGCCCTTGCCCATGCCTTTCATCATCTTCTGCATCTGCAGGAAGTTCTTCAGCAGCCTGTTGATTTCGGCCACGTGGGTACCCGAACCCGACGCGATCCGGCGCTTGCGCGAACCGTCGATGTGCTTCGGGAAACGGCGTTCCCTGGGGGTCATGGAGCAGATGATCGCGATCTGCCGCTTGACCTCCTTCTCGTTGCCCTGGGGCATCTGGCCGGCCTTGGCGGCCAGTTGGGCGGGCAGCTTGTCCATCAGCGCGGCCATGCCTCCCATCTGCTCGATCTGACGCAGCTGGCCCAGGAGGTCCTCGAGATTGAAATCCTTGCCCGAGGCGACCTTCCGGGCAAGCTTTTCGGCCTCCTCGCGGTCGACCTGGCGGGTAACCTGCTCGACCAGCGACAACACGTCGCCCATGCCGAGAATGCGCGAGGCCATCCGGTCGGGCTGGAATGCTTCCAGGGCATCGGGTTTCTCGCCCGTGCCGACGAACAGGATCGGTTGGCCCGTAATCTGCCGCACCGACAGGGCCGCGCCACCGCGCGCGTCACCGTCTGCCTTGGTCAGCACGACGCCCGTGAGGTTCAGCGCGGCACCGAACGAGCGCGCCGCGTTCACGGCGTCCTGGCCCGCCATGCTGTCGACGACGAACAGGGTCTCGATCGGGTTCAATGCCGCCGCAAGCTCGCGCACCTCCGCCATCATTTCTTCGTCGACGTGCAGGCGACCGGCCGTGTCTACCAGCAACACGTCGTAAACGCCGCGTCTAGCCTCGACCAGCGCATCCAACGCGATCTGCAACGGCTTTTGCGTCGGGCTCGCGGGAGCAACGTCGATCCCGAGCTGCTGGCCGAGTCGCTCCAGCTGCAGCAGTGCCGCCGGGCGGCGCACGTCGGTGGACACGAGCAGGACGCGCTTCTTTTCCCGTGTCTTGAGCCAGAGCGCGATCTTCGCCGCGGTGGTCGTCTTGCCCGCGCCTTGCAGACCGGCGAGCAGGATGATGGCGGGCGGTTGCGCGCGCAGATTGAGCGGACGCGCGCCCTCGCCCATCACGCGGACGAGTTCGTCGTGGATGACCTTGATCAACGCCTGGCCAGGCGTGAGGCTCTTGTGGATCTCCTGGCCGACAACCTGCGCCTTCACGCCATCGATGAACGTCTTGACGACCGGCAGCGCCACGTCCGCCTCGAGCAGCGCCATGCGAACCTGGCGCAGCGTGTCGGAGATGTTTTCTTCGGTCAGCCGGCCCCGGCCCCGAAGGCCTTCGACGACGGACGCTAGACGGGCGGAAAGCTTGTCGAACACGCTCTGCAGACCTCGATGGGGTGGCCAGGCCTGAGGGCCGGCCTGCAAGTGGGCGATTATAGGGCGTGCGGGGACCGGGTTTACCGTCCTCCTCAGCCTGTCGGGTCCATGGCATCATGCCAGCCTTACAAAGCCACGCTGGTCCCCGCGCTTGCTGCTGCCACTGATCGCCGTCGCCTGTTACGTCATCGGAGCCGTCTGGCTCGCCACCGCCACGTACCAGCACCGCAGCGAACCGTTCTCGGCCCAGGGCCGCGGCGGCCGAATCGCGGCGGTTGCGATTACCGGCGTCGGCGTGCTGATCCACGCCATGGCCTTGATGCAGGAGCGCCGCATGGCGCCCGGCGCCGCTCTCTCACTCGGCGACACCCTTGCCCTCGTTTCGCTCACCATCGCCATCACGGCGATCGTGTTGGCGGTGAAGCCCGGTCGCCGGGGCGTGGCCGCGCTGCTGCTGTTCACTGCTGCAGTACTGGAAGCGGCTTTCTCCGAAGGCGCCCGCAGGTTCTCGATCGGCCAGCCGGGCTGGGAACTCGCGTTCCACGTCGCGATGGAGACGACGGCCTTCGCGTTCCTGACGATCGGCATGGTGCTCGCCATCGCGCAGGTGATCGTCGATCGCCGGCTGCGCAGCCGCCAGCCGCTCGGCCTGCTCAAAATCCTGACGCCGCTCGAGTCGCTCGAGTCCGGTTGCTTCCAGAGCATCTTCGCGGGTTTCGCGGTGCTGACGCTTGCCCTCGTGAGCGGCGCGTTCTTCGTGCAGGACCTCTTTGCCCAGCACCTGGTCCACAAGGTCGTGCTCGCGCTCATCGCGTGGATCGTCTTTGGCGTGCTGCTGCTCGGCCGGCTCAAGTTCGGCTGGCGCGGCCGCAAGGCGCTGCGCTGGACCTTCGCGGGCTATGCGCTGCTCGGCCTTTCCTATTTCGGCAGCAAGCTGATCCTCGAGAACATCCTCGGCAAGCACTGGGGCTGAGCCGGCATGTCCGACTTGCCCCTGGCCTGGCTCGCGTTCCTTCTGGTCGCCGCCGTCCTGCTCTCTGGGTTCTTCTCGGGCACCGAGACGGCGTTGATGAGCGTCAACCGCTACCGGTTGCGCCACCTGGCACGCGAAGGCAGCACGTCCGCCAAGATCGCCGAAAGGCTCCTCGAGCGACCGGACCGGCTGATCGGGATGATCCTGATCTGCAACAATTTCGTGAACTCCGCGGCTGCGGCCATCGTCACGCTGATCGCGCTTTCGCTGGGCGGCGAGGCGTACGCTGCGATCGGCGTCGGCATGTTCACCGTGGTACTGATTCTTTTCGGCGAAGTGGCGCCGAAGACGTTCGGTGCGTTGTACCCCGAGCGGATCGCGCTGCCGGCCGCGGTCATCTACAACGGCATGCTCAAGGTGCTTTACCCGCTCGTCTGGCTCACCAACCTGGTGGCCAACGGCGTGCTGCGTCTGATGGGCGTCAACCGTGACCAGGTCAGCCGCACGTCGCTCAGCAGCGAGGAACTGCGCACGGTGGTCGCCGAGGCGAGCACAGTCATCCCGCATCGCCACCAGCGCATGCTGATGAGCATCCTCGACCTGGAGAAGATCACGGTTGACGACATCATGGTGCCGCGCAGTGAGATCTACGGCATCAACCTGAAGGACGACTGGGACGACATCGTCGAGCAGATCCGCGAGTGTCGCCACACGCGCATCCCGGTGTACGACGGCGAGCTCGAATCGCTCGTCGGCATCCTGCACATGAAGAAGGTGGCGCGGATGCTGGTGCGCAGCGAGTTCGAGCGCGAGCAACTGGTCGCGCTGGCCAGGACGCGCGAGCCGTACTACGTGCCGGAAGGCACCTCGCTCAACCAGCAGCTGCTGCAGTTCCAGCGGCAGCGGCGGCGTGTCGCGTTCATCGTCGACGAATACGGCGACGTGCAGGGCCTCGTGACGCTGGAAGACCTGCTCGAGGAAATCGTCGGCGAGTTCACGTCCGACACCAGCATCCTGCACAAGGACGTCCACCGCGAGCGTAGCTACAGCTTCGTAGTGAACGCGTCGGCAAGCGTGCGGACGCTGAACCGCAAGATGGGATGGACCCTGCCGACGACCGGCCCGCGTACGCTCAACGGCCTGATCGTCGAGCAGATGGAGACGATCCCATCGCCGGGCCAGCGGCTGCGCATCGGCGATTACTCGCTCGAAGAGCTGCAGGTGACGGACAACGCGGTGAAGCCCGTGCGGCTCACGCAGCCGGCGATCGCGAAACTCGACCAGCCCGGCTGAGTTTCATTCTTCAGAAC
>JBAVIQ010000043.1:0-5316 GCA_049687035.1 Steroidobacteraceae bacterium | reverse complement strand
GTCGCGAGATCGTCGTTGCGGGCGTCCCTGTGGGCCACACCAGCACCACGTCGGGCCGCAGCTCGAGCACGCGCTCGGGGTCCACTCGCCACGCATCGCCTACGCGGGGCACCACTTTCGCCGCCTCGGGGTAATCGCTGAATTCGACCGTGCCGACCAGCAGCGATCCGGCGCCGGCCGCATACACGATCTCGGTGAGATTCGGAGCAAGACTGATGAGGCGTGGCTGGTGCGGCGCGGCCGCCTTTGCGTCATTGGCGACGGCCTTCGCCACGAACGTGACTGGCAAGACAGCCGCGGCGAGCAACAGGGCCGCACCGAAGAGCGAGGAACTTCGTCGCGGCGACCGCTGGATGGTCGCATCGATGCCGGGAAATGCCATCCGCGTTCTACCCGGGCAGCTCAGACAGTGGCGCCGGTGATGACGAGGAGCGCGATGACGGCCACCCAGATCCAGAGCGAGCGCTGCACGATCCGCCACGCACCACGCGCCGTCGTGACATCGAGCATGTCCGGGTTCACGGCGGTCAGGCTGGGTTGCAATGAACCTTTGCCCACGCGCGCCAGCAGGTCCTCGGCACGATCGAGCATGCCCGTCGCCGGACCCACGCGATCGACTGCCGAGCGCCAGTTGCCCACCGCATCCTCGAAACTCCCGGCGAGCGCATACGCCAGCGCCGTGAGTCGCGCCGGCAACCAGGACAGCACCCCGTGGACGAGTGTCAGGACGCTGCCGAGGTCCCCGCGGATTCGCGGCACACCCTGGCGCGCGGCTTCGAACGCCGCACGCCGCCGCAACATGTCGCTGACCCGGTAGAGCCACGCGCCGCCGGCCCCGAGCACCATGAACCAGAAGATCACGCCGAAGATGCGGTTGTTGGCCTGGATGAAGACCGCCTCTTCCACCCCTTCGCGCACGCCAAGGCCGAGCAGCGTCGGGCTCGATTCGAGCAGTTCCTTGCCGCGACGCAGGGCTTCGTCGCGATCGTGGCGCTCGAGGGCCGCAGCGTAGTCATCGACCTCGTCCTGCAGGTCGCGCGGACCGAAGGAGAACAGCAGGACGAAGACCGCGAACGCGAACTGCGGCAGGCCGAGCAGCTGCGGATCGAGCCAGTGCGCCACCAGCAGCACGGGCAGCACGGGCAACGCGATCAGGCCGATTGCCGCAAGCACGACCGGCAATCCGGTCTGTCCCGCCAGGGCGCTATCGGCCCAGTCGAAATACGGATCCAGCCACCGCCACTCGCGCAGGTGCAGCAGGTGCGTGAGGCCCCGCTCGCAGACAAGCGCGAACAGCAGCGCGAGCAGGCTCATGGCGGCGCGACCTCAAGTTCGAACTGCACCAGCGACCGCAGCCGCGGCCAGTCGAAGGCCTGCCCCGGATCCGACTTGCGGCCAGGCGCGATGTCGCTGTGGCCGACGACGCGGTCGGGCGTGAGCCGCGGGTAGCTGCGGCAAAGCACGGCGATCACCCGGGCGAGCATTGCATACTGCGTTGATTCGTAGGGCGAATCATCTGCGCCTTCGAGTTCGATGCCGATCGAAAAATCATTGCAGCGCTCGCGTCCGGCCCACGACGACATGCCTGCATGCCAGGCCCGGCGCTGGAACGGGACGTATTGCACCACCTCGCCGCTGCGCCGGATCAGCAGGTGCGCGGATACCCGCAGGCCCGCCACCTCAGCGAAGTACGGATGGACGTCGGGCGGCAGCACGTTGTTGAACAACCGGTCGATCCAGGGCCCGCCGAACTCGCCGGGCGGCAGGCTGATGCCGTGCACGACGATAAGATCGGGCTCGACGCCCGGCGGCCGTTCGTCGCAATTAGGCGAAGGCTCCTGGCGGGCCAGCTCGAGCAGGCCGCGATCCGTGTCGATCGCGAATCGTGCGGCCGGTAGATTCGCAGGGCGTTGTCGTCGCATCACCCACATGATGCCCTAAAATCCCTCCATGACGTCCAGCCCGCCCGTCCGCACCCTGCATCCGCTCGCCGAACGCGATCTGCGCGTCGTCTGGCACCCCTGCACGCAGATGAAGGACCACGAGTGGTTGCCGCTGACCCCGATCGAGCGGGGCGAAGGGGTCTGGCTGTACGGCTACGACGGCCGGCGCTACCTCGACGCCATCAGCTCCTGGTGGGTCAACCTGTTCGGCCACGCCAACCCTCGCATCAACGCGGCCATCTCCGCCCAGCTCGGCAAACTCGAGCACGTGATCCTGGCGGGATTCACCCACGAGCCTGCGGTGCAGCTGGCCGAACGGCTCACCCGCCTCGCACCGCCCGGCCTGACGCGCTGCTTCTACGCGGACAATGGCTCGAGCGCGGTCGAAGTCGCGCTCAAGATGAGCTTTCACTACTGGCGCAACCAGGGCCGGTCGCGCAAGAAGCGCTTCATCACCCTGTCGAACAGCTACCACGGCGAGACGCTCGGCGCGCTGGCCGTTGGCCACGTCGAGCTGTACCGGGAGATCTACCAGCCGCTGCTGATGGACGTGATGATCGCTCCCTCGCCCGATGCGTACGCGCGCGAAGCGGGCGAAACCGCCGAGGACTGCGCGCGCCGTGCCATCGCGGGGATGGACGAGCTGCTGGCGCAACATGCAGACGAAACGTGCGCGGTGATCGTCGAACCGCTGGTGCAATGCGCGGCCGGCATGCGGATGCATTCGCCGCTGTACCTGCGACTGCTGCGCGAATCCTGCGACCGGCACGGCGTGCACCTGATCGCCGACGAAATCGCGGTCGGCTTCGGCCGCACCGGCACGCTGTTCGCGTGCGAGCAGGCCGGCATCACGCCGGATTTCATCTGCCTGTCGAAGGGACTCACCGGTGGCTACCTGCCGCTCTCGGCGGTGCTGACCAACGAGAACGTCTACGGCGCCTTCTACGACGAGTACGCGCAGCAGCGAGCTTTCCTGCATTCGCACAGCTACACCGGCAACGCGCTCGCCTGCTCGGCGGCGCTCGCCACGCTCGACATTTTCGCCGGCGACGGCGTGATCGGGCGCAATCGCGCCCTCGCCGCCCATCTCGGCCGCCGGGCCTGCGAACTGCTCGGTGAACTGGAGCACGTGGCCGAAGTTCGCCAGTGCGGCATGATCGTCGCGGCCGAGCTCGCCCGCGGCGCCGACCGCACCAGTCCGTTCGACTGGCGTGAGCGCCGCGGCTTGCGCGTCTACCGCCACGGCCTCGAGCACGAGGCGCTGCTGCGTCCGATCGGCAATGTCGTGTACTTCATGCCTCCCTACGTAATCACTCCCGACGAGATCGACGCACTGATGATCACGGCACGGGACGGCATCCTGGCTGCCACATGCGATTGACGCGCGTCTTCGTCGATGCGCCGCTGACGCCCGATGCGGACGTGCGCCTGCCCGATGCGGCGGCCAACCACGTCGGCCGCGTGCTGCGGCTGCGTGCAGGTGCGGCGATCGTGGCGTTCGACGGCAGCGGCAACGACTACCGCTGTGAAATCCTCGCGGTCAAAGGCGATGAAGTGCGCGTACGCGTGGGGCCGCGTTCGTCGGGGCTGCCCGAATCGCCCCTGCGTATCACGCTCGTGCAGGCCGTCTCGCGTGGCGAACGCATGGACTGGACGCTGCAGAAGGCGACCGAACTCGGCGTGCGCACGATCATTCCGGTGCTCTCCGCGCGCAGCGTCGTGCGCCTCGACGACAGCCAGGCGGAGAAGAAGCTGCGGCACTGGCAGGCCATCGTCGCGGGGGCCTGCGAACAATGCGGGCGCAGCGTCGTGCCGGAAATCCGCCAGCCCCAGGAGCTGTCGCGGTACCTCGCCTCGTCCGCCCGCGAAGGACAGCGGTTCGTGCTGAGCCCGACCGGACCCGCCTCGCTGGCGGGCCTGACCAGCGTGGGAGCGCGCGTTGAACTGCTGATCGGGCCGGAAGGCGGGCTCGACGACGCCGAACTCGAACGCGCGGCCGCGTCGGGCTATCTGCCCGTTCGGCTCGGACCCCGGGTGCTGCGCACAGAAACGGCGGGGATCGTCGCGTTGACGGTACTGCAGGCGCTGTGGGGCGACCTGGTCTAGCGGACCAAAGTCGGGCTCAGCCGTTGCGTGGCTTGCGGCGCCCGGCGCAACCCGACGCCGTCCCTTCGACTAGGCGCGGGTCTCTTCGGCGATCATGCCTTCGAGCTGCTCGAAATCCGGAATGAGCGGCGTCTCGTTGACCATCTTCACCTGCCCGATTACGGGCATGCGTTCGCCGAAGCTGCGGGAGTCCTCGGCATGGACGACGTCAAGCGTCAGCCGCACGAGTTGCGGGAAGCCCTGCGTCAGCACGGCGAAATTGCCGCCGGTCTGGCCCGTGATTCCCTGCATGACGATGATACGGGTGCGGCCGCTCGTGCGTGGCAAGGCCTTGCCGCAGGTAGCCTCGAAAGACACGAGCGGGACGCGACGGCCGCCCCACGCGATCGTGCCGAGGTACCACGGCGGCGCGCCTTCCATCGGGGCGGGCGCCTGGTAATTGATGACTTCGGTGATGCACGAGCGCGGCACCAGCAGGCGGTCATCCGCCAGCGGCACCAGCAGGCAATAGATCTCCTGGCCCGCTCCGCCGCTGCTGGCCTTCGTCGCCGTGTCGGACCCCATGCTCACGCTCCTGTCCTCGCCTGCGGGCACTTCACGACAGCCGCCGCCGCGCAAGCACGAGCGGCTCGATCGCGTCCAGCAACTGGCTTTCCTGGTACGGTTTACCGAGGTAATCGTCCACGCCCAGTTCGATCGCCCGGGCGCGGTGTTTGTCGCCCACTCGCGACGTGATCATGATGATCGGCACGTCGGCGAGCCGCGGATCGTTGCGCACGTGCGCCGCGACCTCGTAGCCGTCCATGCGTGGCATTTCGATGTCGAGCAGGATCACGTCGGGCACGTGCTCCTGCAGCAGGGACAGCGCTTCCACGCCGTCCTTCGCCGTGAGCACGCGCATGCCATTGCGCTCGAGCAGGCGCTGCGTGACGCGACGCACCGTGATCGAATCGTCGACCACCATCGCGAATATGCGGTCGTCGTGCACCGAGCGCGCGGATTCGGCCGAGCGGGCTCGCCACTCGGAACGGACCAGCGTGCCCATGTCGAGAATGACGACGATGCGGCCGTCGCCGAGGATGGTCGCGCCGGAGATGCCACGGATACCCGCGATCTGCGGACCGACGGGTTTCACTACAATCTCGCGACTGCCGATCAGTTCGTCCAGGACCAGCGCAGTCGAATGCTCGCCGGCGCGCACCAGGATGACAGGCAGCGCGACGTCGGTCTCGGGGAGGATGGAGGGCCCACTGCCGACGAACACACC
>JBAVIQ010000042.1:0-1789 GCA_049687035.1 Steroidobacteraceae bacterium | reverse complement strand
ACGGAGGCGGCGGTTACAAAGTGGCGACCAAGCTCGTCGGTCCCTATGCGGGTCTCGTCGCTGGTGCCGCGCTGATCGTCGACTACGTGCTCACGATCGCGATCTCGGCGGCGAGCGGCATCGACGCACTGTTCAGCCTGCTGCCGGCGGTGCACCAGGTCGTGAAGCTCGAGGCGGCGGTCGCCGTCGTCGTGCTGCTGATCTACCTGAACCTGCGCGGCATGCGCGAATCGATCAGCCTGCTCGCGCCGATCTTCATCGGCTTCTGTCTCACGCACTTCGCGCTGATCGGCTACGGCATCTGGGCGCACGAAGCCGGCTTGAGAGTCGAGGTGCAGCAGACGATCCAGGAAACGCACGCGCTCGCGGGACAGTCCGGCTGGTTCTTCGTGATGGCGCTGTTCCTCAAGGCGTATTCACTCGGTGGCGGCACCTACACCGGCATCGAAGCGGTCTCGAACAACGTCAACATGCTGAAGGAACCGCGCGTGCGGACCGGCAAGTGGACGATGTTCCTGATGGCGCTCTCGCTGAGCCTCACCGCCGCGGGCATCATCCTCCTGTATTTGCTGTGGGACGTGCAGCCGTCGGCGACGGGCGAGACCCTGAATGCGGTCGTGTTCGGCAGCATCATCGCGAACCTCGGCTTCGATTCGCACACGAGTCACCTGATCCTGGTCATCGTGCTCGTGTTCGAAGGCGCGCTGCTCTTCGTCGCAGCCAACACCGGCTTTCTCGGCGGCCCGGCGGTGCTCGCGAACATGGCGGTGGATCGCTGGGTGCCGAACCAGTTCAGCGCGCTGTCCTCCCGGCTCGTCACCCGCAACGGCATCCTGCTGATGGGCGCGGCCGCACTCGCGATCCTCGTCTGGACCAGAGGCTACGTGAGCCTGCTCGTCGTGCTCTACACCGTGAACGTGTTCATCACGTTCGCCCTGTCGCTGCTGGGACTGACCCGATTCTGGTGGAAGCAGCGGCGCGACGTGCCGGAGGCGCGCAACCGATTCCTGCTGGCTGCCTTCGCGCTGCTGATCACGCTGTCGATTCTCGCGGTGATCGTGGTCGAGCGCTTCCTGCAGGGCGGCATCGTCACGCTGTTCATCACTTCTACGGTGGTCTGCATCGGGCTGCTCATCCGTCGGCACTATTCGCGTGTGCGCGAGATGGCCCATGCCCTCGAGCGTTCCGTGCGCTGGAAATGGCAGGACCTGCAGGGCGAGCCGCCGACAATCGATCCGGTCCAGCCCACGGCAGTGTTCCTGGTCAGTGCCAACCGCGGCATCGGCTTGCACACGGTCGAACGCGTCGAGGCATTGTTCCCGGATCACTTCCGGAATTTCGTGTTCGTGAGCGTCGGCACGGTCGACAGCGAATCGTTCGGCAGCGAGCAGTCGTTGCGCACGCTGCAGTACGAGACCCGCGCGGCGCTCGACGGTCTCGTCAACTACGCCCACGTCCACGGCAAGGGCGCGTGCTGGTTCGACGCTTATGGCGCGGATCGCCTGTTCGAACTCGAGAAGCTCGCGCTGACGGTGCGAGAGACGTTCCCCCATAGCGTCTTCTTCACCAACCGGCTCGTGTTCGAGAAGGAGCGCTGGTGGAATCGGCTGCTGCACAGCGAGACCCCACTCGCGATGCAGCGCCTGCTGAACGCGCACGGAGTCGAGCTCGTCATCCTGCCGGTGACGTTGCGCGAAGACACGGCGACGGGCGCGTGACCGTTTCGGTATAGCGGCGCGATCTGGCCCTCTCCGGAGCGTTGACGCTGCAGACACGTGCAGTTGACAGG
>JBAVIQ010000041.1:0-5889 GCA_049687035.1 Steroidobacteraceae bacterium | reverse complement strand
CGTCAGCATCATGGCCTTGAGCATCGGCATGTAGTCGTCGAGCCAGCGCGAGTTGTCACGCTGCGGGAAGCCGGTGGCCACCAGCGCGCCTTCGAGCGTCATCTGCTTGCTGACGCGGATGCGACGGCCGTCGACCTGGGCGCCACCGCCACGGGAGGCAGTGAAGAGTTCCTGGCGCATCGGGTCGTACACCACGGCATGCTCGAGCCGGCCACGGTGCTCGACCGCGATCGACACGGCGAAGACCGGGAAGCTGTGCAGGAAATTGGTGGTGCCGTCGAGGGGGTCGATGATCCAGACGAACTCGTCGCCGCCGCTGCGACCGGATTCCTCAGCGAGAAAACCATGATCGGGATGGACGCGACGCACCGTTTCGATGATGTCGCGCTCGGCCATGCGGTCGATCTCCGTGACGAAATCGTTGCGGCCCTTGGCCTGTATGCTGCTGGTAGGCACCCGGTCGAGGTTGCGCACGATCAGGTCTCCCGCGCGACGGGCGGCGCGGACGGCGATATTGAGCATCGGCTGCATGTTCATGCGGCTTCTCGACGTTGGCAGGTGGGCAAGAGCGGCAGGAATGGACCCGCCAAAGGACAGCTAGAATACCAGAGCATGTCCATCCGCATCGTCCTCGTCGGCACGTCACACCCGGGCAACATCGGTTCAGCGGCTCGCGCCATGAAGACCATGGGCCTGGAATCGCTCTACCTGGTGGCACCTGAACGATTCCCTGCGACGGAGGCCACCGTCATGGCAGCTGGCGCCGACGATGTCCTGCAGAACGCGCGGGTCGTGCCCGACGTGCGCACCGCGATCGCCGATTGTGGCCTGGTCGTCGGCACGACATCCCGTGGCCGGCACTTGTCATGGCGCATCGTCGAGCCGCGCGCAGCGGCGCTCGAGATCGCAGCGGCCTCGCAGGCGAGTGAGGTGGCCATCCTGTTCGGCGCGGAGCGTACTGGCCTGCAGAATGACGAACTGCAGTTGTGCCACACGCTGCTCACGATCCCGACCGGCACGGTCTACACGTCGCTGAACCTCGCGATGGCGGTGCAGGTCGTCGCGTACGAAGTGTGCCTTGCGCTGCGCGACCGTGACACGGCGGTGACTCACGGCGAGGGGCCCGTGCCGCTCGCCAGCGCTGCCGACATGGAGAAGTTCTATGCGCAGCTGGAACAAGTGCTCGACGAGATCGACTTCAAGGACCGCACGGGATCGGGCCACCTGATGGCGCGTCTGCGCCGGCTGGTCCAGCGCACGGTGCTCGACCAGAACGAGAGCAACATCCTGCGCGGAATTCTTACGGCCGTGCAGGGCAAGCGCCGGCGCGCGGGCGAGCCCCACGCGCCCAAGGCAGAATCGGCACCATGAGTTCACGGCCGATCTACCTCGACAACGCGGCGACGACAGCCGTCGATCCGCGCGTGATCGCGGAGATGAATTCGTGCCTTGGAGCCGATGGTGACTTCGCCAATCCGTCCTCGGCCAACCATGTGTACGGTCGTGAGGCCGGCGCACGCGTCGAACGGGCGCGCGCCGAAGTCGCAGCACTGGTGAACGCTGCGCCGGAGCAGATTATCTTCACCTCGGGCGCGACGGAAGCGAACAACCTGGCATTGCTCGGCGCGGCACGGTTCCATCGCAATCGATCGCGACACCTGGTGACGTCGCGCACCGAACATCCGGCAGTGCTCGACGCCTGCCGCCAGCTCGAGCGCGAAGGGTGCGTCGTCACGTACCTGAAGCCCGGCCCTTCCGGCATCGTCGAAGTCGAGCAAGTCGCCGCAGCCCTGCGTCCCGACACGCTGCTCGTGTCGCTGATGCACGTGAACAACGAAATCGGCGTGAGCATCGACATTGGCTCGATCGGTCGCCTCTGCCGCAAGAGCGGCGTGCTGTTCCACGTCGACGCCGCGCAGAGCGCAGGCAAGTTGCCGATCGACGTACAGGACGACGCGATCGACCTGTTGTCGCTCACCGCACACAAGATCCACGGGCCGAAAGGCATCGGCGCGCTGTGCATTCGCCGCGAGCCGCGCCTCGGGCTGGTACCGCTGCAGTTCGGCGGCGGCCAGGAGCGCGGCCTGCGTTCCGGCACGTTGCCGACGCACCAGATCGTCGGTTTCGGCTGTGCGTACCGCATCGCGCGCGAATCGATGAGCGTGGACATCCCGCGCATCGCCCGTCTGCGCGAACAACTCTGGGGCGTGCTCGCCGACATTCCTGGCGTTGCGCTCAACGGCGACCCGGTGCGACGAGTAGCGGGCATCCTGAACGTCACGGTCGACGGCGTGGAGGGCGAGACGCTGCTGCTGGCGCTCGCGGATCTCGCGGTGTCCTCGGGCTCGGCCTGCGCGAGCCTGCACGCCGAGCCGTCCTACGTGCTGCGCGCGCTCGGTCGCAGCGACCGCCAGGCACAAAGCTCGTTGCGGTTGAGCCTCGGGCGCTTCACGACCCCTGGGGAGGTCGAACAGGCCGGCTCCCGGATTCGTGCAGAGATCGTCAGGCTCAGGGCGGGTGAGCCCCGTTCCGGGGCCTTGCTCGATGTGGCCGACGACCCCCGGTACAACGCCGAGGTTCGACGCCGTCTGCACGCGTTGCCGGGTTGGGGCGCCTTGCCGGACGACCCATCCGTCGCCAAGGGTCGGGCGGGCGACCGGGAACGGGGGGCCGAAGTCGTGATTGCGGTCCGGATCGAGCGCAACCGTGTGGCCGAGGCCCGCTTCCAGGCTTTCGGCTGTCCACATGTCCTTGCGGCCGCTTCGTGGTTGGCGGAAGCCGCGCTGGGCCTGGATTGCGGCCAGCTGGCGGCCTGGGACTGGCAGGAAGCCGCCCGGGTGCTGGATGTTCCTCCGGCCAAATTCGGGCGGTTGCTCACGTTGCAGGATGCATTACGTGCCGCGATTCGGAACTGGCCGGGCACGGCCCGGTCTACCGTGTAGAATTTTTCCGGCCACCACCCACCGAGGACACCGCCGCATGTCGATTTCCCTGACTCCTGCCGCCGCCGAACGCGTCCGCACGTTCATGGCCAGCCGAGGCATGGGCATCGGATTGCGGTTGGCCGTGAAGCAGACGGGCTGCTCCGGTTTTGCCTACGTCGTCAGCTATGCCGATGAACTCGACGCCAGGGACGTCGTCTTCGAGGTAGCCGACGTCAAGGTCGTCGTCGACGCCGAGAGCCTCAAGTACGTCGACGGCACCGAGATCGACTTCGTGCGCCAGGGGCTCAACGAGGCCTTCAAGTTCCGCAATCCGAACGTCAAGGGCGAGTGCGGCTGCGGCGAGAGCTTCAACGTCTAACTGCCCGTCCGGGCTATGTTTTCTTGGCCGGTGGGTCCCGTCCGGGTATACTGCACCGTTACGTTTTCAGGTTGGCCCCGCCCGGACCCGCGCTTGCGCGGGTTTCAGGTTTTTGGGGCCGGTTCGTCACAGCCGGCAGGCTGGCCTGCCGGGCAATCATTCCAAGGATCCGTATGTCCCTCGAACGCACGCTTTCCATCGTCAAGCCGGACGGTGTTCGCAAGAACGTCATCGGCGACGTCTACCATCGCTTCGAAAAGGCCGGCCTGCGCATCGTCGCGGCCCGCATGATGCAGCTGACGCGGGCACAGGCCGAAGCGTTCTACGGCATCCACCGCGAGCGTCCGTTCTTCAAGGACCTGGTCTCGTACATGGTCTCGGGCCCGGTCATCGTGCAGGTGCTCGAGGGTGCAGGCGCCGTCGGCAAGAACCGCGACGTCATGGGCGCCACCGATCCGAAGAAGGCCACGCCCGGCACTATCCGCGCCGATCTGGCCGACAGCATCGAGCAGAACGTCGTGCACGGCTCGGACAGCGCCGAGAACGCCGCGCGCGAAATCGCGTTCTTCTTCGCCGAGACGGAGATCTGCCCGCGCTGAGCGCGGGCGAACTCGCGCTGCGGCGCGCGGTCCACGAACATATGGGCGAAGCAACGACGTCGACTGCACGCACCAACCTGCTCGGGCTCACCCGGGCTGGGCTGGAAGCGTTCGTCGTCGCAATGGGCGAGAAGCCCTTCCGTGCCCGCCAGCTGTTCAAGTGGATATACAAGCGCGCCGCAGGCGACTTCGATGCGATGACGGATCTCGGCAAGGATTTCCGGCGTCGTCTCGCCGAAATCGCCGAGATCCGCACGCCCGACATTCACCTGTCGCAGGTGTCGGCGGACGGCACACGCAAGTGGCTGCTCAAACTCGAGAGCGGCCAGGCGATCGAGACGGTGTTCATCCCGGAGCCGGGTCGCGGCACGCTCTGCATTTCGAGCCAGGTCGGCTGCCAGATGGACTGCGGCTTCTGCTCGACGGCGCAGCAGGGTTTCAACCGCAACCTCGACATCGCCGAAATCGTCGGGCAGGTGTGGCTTGCCAACCGCGAACTCGGGTATTCGCCGGATGGCGACCGCGTGATCACCAACGTCGTGTTCATGGGCATGGGCGAGCCGCTCGCGAATTACCGCAACGTCGTGCCCGCAGCGGAAATCATGATGGATGACCTCGGTCTCGACCTCTCGCGCCGCCGTGTGACGGTGAGCACGTCGGGCCTCGTGCCGCAGATGATCCGTATCGCGGACGAGACCAACGTCGCGTTGGCCGTCTCGCTGCATGCGCCGAACGACGAGTTGCGCAGCGAGATCGTGCCGATCAACCGCAAGCATCCGATCAAGGAACTGCTCGACGCCTGCTGGCACTACGTCGAGAAGCAGAATGCGCGCAGCGTGACGTTCGAGTACGTCTTGCTCGACGGCGTCAACGACAAACCGCAGCATGCGCGCGAACTCGCGCGGCTGCTGCGCGGCCACCCGGCGAAGGTCAACCTGATTCCGTTCAATCCGTTCCCGGGCACGACCTTCCGGCGCTCGAGCGAGGAGGCGATCGAACGCTTTCGCGACCTGCTGATCAAGGGCGGCGTGATGGCCACGATCCGTCGCACGCGAGGCGACGACATCGACGCCGCCTGCGGCCAGCTCGTCGGTCGTGTCAACGACCGCGTCACGACGCGGCTCGGCCAGAAGACCTTCCCCATTGCCGTGGTGCAAGGTTGATGCGCCTGCGCTCGCACCTCGCCCTGGTCGCTGCCGGCGTGCTCGCACTTGCGGCGCTCGGTGTGCCGCGTGTCGGTGACGCTGCCGAGCCCGGCAGCCGCAAGGCGATCGACCAGGCGGCCGCGGTCAACACCGAACTCGCGCTCGCCTACATGCGTGAAGGCAACCTCAAGGCCGCACGCGAGAAGATCGACAAGGCCCTGCAGCAGAACGCGCGCACGCCCAACACCCAGATGGCCGCGGGCTTCGTCTACGACAAGCTCGGCGACAAGCGCAAAGCGATGTCGCACTTCGAGCAGGCCGTTAAGCTCGGTGGCAAGGACAACCCCGACGTCGTCGCGAACGCGGCTGTGTACTTCTGCATGAACGGCGAGCCGAAGCGCGGCGAGCGGTACATGCTGCAGGCGGCGGCCAGTCCGCTCAACGCACACCCGGACGTCGCATATGCCAACGCCGGCCGGTGCGCGCGGGGTGATGGGCGGCCAAGAGATGCCGAGCCGAGTTTCCGCAAGGCGCTCGCGCTCAACCCGAAGCAACCCGATGCGCTGATGCAGATGGCGGAGCTCGCGCAGGAAGGCGGCAATGGGCTGCAGGCACGCGCGTTCCTCGAGCGCTACACCGCTGTCGCGCCGGTGTCTGCGGGGTCTCTCTGGCTTGGCCGCAACATCGAGCTTGGCCTGGGTGATTCCGCGCAGGCCGCGCGTTACTCGCAACGCCTGAAAAACGAGTTCCCGACGTCCGAGGAAACTTCGCGGCTCTTCGAAGCTGAACGGGCGAAGCCATGAGTCCCGCCGACGCCGATGCCACCGAGCTCCCCTCGAGCC
>JBAVIQ010000040.1:0-1694 GCA_049687035.1 Steroidobacteraceae bacterium | reverse complement strand
AGCTCGGTCTCGTGGCAGGCGCGCGGGTTGACCAGGCAGGAGCAGAGCTGCCGGCTGAAGACGTGGTCGAGGCAGGCCTGGTTGCAGGCGATGCAGGTGTTGATTTCGTCCGCGCGTCCCGCCGCGGCCTTGTTCACGAAGTCCGGGTCCGCCAGCAGCGGACGCGCCATCGACACCATGTCGGCATCGCCGCTCGCGAGAATGTGCTCGGCGACGTCGGGCGCATTGATGCGATTGGTCGCGCACAACGGAATGCCGACCTGCCCCTTGAGCTTGCGCGTCACCCACGCAAACGCGGCGCGCGGCACGGACGTTGCGATCGTGGGCACGCGGGCTTCGTGCCAGCCAATGCCGGTGTTGATGATGGTGGCGCCTGCGCGTTCGATGGCCTGCGCCAGCTGCACCACTTCGTTCCAGTCGCTGCCCTCAGGCACGAGGTCCAGCATCGACAGCCGGTAGACGAGAATGAAGTCCTTGCCCACGGCTGCGCGCGTGCGCGCGACGATTTCGAGCGGCAACCGGATCCGGTTTTCGAAGCTGCCGCCCCAGCCATCGGTGCGCCGGTTGGTGTGCGCCGCGATGAACTGGTTGATGAAGTAGCCCTCGGATCCCATGATCTCGACACCGTCGTACCCGGCCTCGCGTGCCAGCGATGCACAACGCACGAAGGCGCGGATCTGCCGCTCGATCCCACGCTCGCTCAACGCGCGCGGAGTGAACGGTGAAATCGGCGACTTCAGGCGCGAGGGCGCGACGGCCAGCGGGTGATAGCCGTAGCGGCCCGTGTGCAGGATCTGCAGTGCGATGTGACCGCCTTCGGCGTGCACGGCAGCCGTGATCGGCCGGTGCCGTGCAGCGGCCGCGCGCGTCGTGAGTCGGCCGGAGAAGGGCGCAGCCCAGCCTTCGATGTTCGGTGCAAAACCGCCGGTCACGATCAGGCCGACGCCGCCGCGCGCACGCTCGGCAAAATAGGCCTCGAGGCGCGTGAATTTCTTCGGGTCGTCCTCGAGCCCCGTGTGCATCGAGCCCATGAGGACGCGATTGCGCAGTTTCATGAAGCCGAGGTCCAGCGGCGCCAGCAGGTGCGGGTAGGGGAGGCTCATGATGCACAGCTTAAGTCGCCGCGCTCCTCCGTGGTACTGTCCCAGGATCCCCCAGGGGAGGCTTCCTGATGCAGTGTCCGAAGTGCGGATCCGCGATGAACGCCGTTGCCGCGGGATTTGCGGCGACGATCCACCGTTGCGAGAACTGCCACGGCATTGCGTGCAATGACGACGCGCTTGCGGACCTGCAGCGCCAGTGGTTCCTGTGGCCGAAACACGATCCCCGCGAAATCGATCCCGGCGCGGCACGCGAAGGCCGGCGCTGGAACGACAAATCCGACGTCCCGTGCCCAGGTTGCGGTGCGCAGATGCACACGATCCAGGCGCCGGGGCAGCAGCACATTCGCCTCGACCGCTGCGTGCCGTGTCGCATGACGTTCTTCGACGCCGGCGAAATGACGGACCTGCGCTTCGACACGCTCGCCGATTCGGTGCGCGGATTGATGGCCAGGCTGCGCGGAGGCTGAGCCTCCGTCGCGTCAGAGGATCAGCCGCCCCAGATAGTAGGCCAGCGCGGCCATGATCGCCGCTGCCGGCATCGTGACGATCCAGGCGATCACGATGTTGCCGGCCAGCCCCCAGCGCACGGCC
>JBAVIQ010000039.1:0-2253 GCA_049687035.1 Steroidobacteraceae bacterium | reverse complement strand
GAACATCTCCGGCGACGTCAGCTGGGTCGGCGGCTGGGGCATCAACGTGCGCGATGGCAAGGCGCAGGGTTCGACCACTGCGAGCCGCAAGCTGAGCACCCTGATCAAGGCCACCGGTGAGTACTCGATCGAAGCGTGGGTGGCGCCAGGCAACGTGGCGCAGGAAGACTCACGCATCGTGTCGTACTCGGGCGGCACCACCACGCGCAACTTCATGCTCGGCCAGACCCTGTACAGCTACGACTTCTACAACCGCGCGACCGGCACCAACACGGCCGGCGATCCGAAGCTGACGACGTCCGCGGCGGACGAGGATCTGCAGGCGACGCTGCAGCACGTGGTTGCGACCTACGATCCGATCCGCGGCCGGCGCATCTACGTCAACGGCGTGTTCACCGGCGACGCGGATCCGGCGGCCGGCGGCACGATCTCGGACTGGGACGACACGTTCGCCTTCGTGCTCGGCAACGAGGTCTCGGGCGACCGCCAGTTCAAGGGTGTGTTCCGCCTCGTGGCGGTCTACAACCGCGTGCTGACGGATCAACAGATCCAGACCAACTTCCAGGCCGGTGTCGGCGAGAAGTTCTACCTGCTGTTCTCGATCAGCCACCTCGTGGACGTGCCACAGGCCTACCTGTTGTTCGAAGTCAGCCAGTTCGACTCCTACAGTTACCTGTTCAACAAGCCGACGTTCATCAGCCTCGACCCGAACGCCAAGCCGGGCTCCATCCCGGTGGCCGGGTTGCGCATCGGCATCAATGGCGCGGAGGCCCCGGTCGGCCAGGCGTACCGCACGTTGAACACGACGATCAGCGACTCCCAGTACGGGCCGCTCGGGCAGCCGCTGGCGCAGGTCGGCACGATCATCGCACTGGAGAAGGGTCCGGACGCCGACGAGTTCTTCCTGACCTTCGACGTGCTCGGTACGCACCAGAACGTGCGGCTCGACCCCGTGCCGCTGGCGCCGGTGCCGCCGCCGGACGTGCAGCGCAGCGCCGACGTGGGCCTGCGCGTGTTCGACGAACTCAACGCGACCATGGCCGAACTTACCGGCGTGAGCCCACAGGATCCGGGCGTGGCCGCGACTTACGCGACGATCAGGCAGTCGCTGCCGACCGTGGAGACGATCGACACGTTCGTGTCCGCGCACCCCGTGGCAGTCGCGCAGCTGTCAATCCAGTACTGCGATGCATTGGTCGAGAATCCGACGGCGCGAGCGCAGTATTTCCCAGGCTTCAACTTCGGCGCGGCGCCGTCCACGGCGTTCGCTGCAGCGGGCCGCACGATCGTCCTCGACTCGCTGATCGGGCGAATGCTGCGCACCAACGTCGCCACCGAACCAGATGCCGCCGGCGTGCGCAGTGACCTCGACAACCTGATCACGCGCCTGTCGAGCTGCGGCGGTTCCTGCGCCGCGGACCGCACCGAAATCGTGGTCAAGGCCAGTTGCGCCGCGCTGCTCGGCAGCGCCGCCACGCTGCTGCATTGACGCTGTCGAGTACCGAGGACCAACACATGCTGATCCGAAACAAGACCCCTCGCGCGCTCGGCCTCGACCAGCCGATCCGTCACGATGAGACGCACAAGCGCCCAGTCACCCGGCGCGATTTCCTCGCGCAGGGCTTCACCTCGGGCCTGGCGACGATCGCCGCGCCCACCGTCTTCAGCCTGTTCGCCGATCCGCGTGCGGCGCAGGCCGCGTTGTCGCCCGATCTCATCGCGCTCAAGGCGACCTGTGGCCTGGACGTAGCGGGCGCGGGCAAGATCCCGTTCATCTGCATCGACCTCGCGGGTGGCGCGAACATGGTCGGCTCGAACGTGCTGATCGGCGGGCCTGGCGGCCAGCTCGACTTCCTCAGCACGGCGGGCTACGGCAAGCTCGGCCTGCCGGGCGACATGCTGCCGAGCATGACCAACGTGACGACCGGCACGAGCTTCACCGATTCGCGGCTCGGCCTTGCCTTCCACAGCGACAGCGCGTTCCTGCGCGGCATCCTCGATCGCATCGCGCCTGCGACGGCCGCGTCGATCAACGGCGCCGTCATCGCCGCGCGTTCCGAGAACGACACCGGCAACAACCCGCACAACCCGATGTACGGCATCCACCAGGCGGGTGCGGATGGCGCGCTGGCGACGCTGATCGGGTCGCGTGCCTCGGATTCCGGCGGCAACTCCATGGCACCGGCCGGGCTGATCGACCTTGCGGTACGACCGACGAAGGTAGACCGCGCGAGCGACGTCACCGGCCTGGTC
>JBAVIQ010000038.1:0-3284 GCA_049687035.1 Steroidobacteraceae bacterium | reverse complement strand
GCGATGCGCAGGCGCTGACCGACGTCGTCGTGAACCTGCGCCGGACGGTGCCCACGGAGGGCACGAGTCTCGAGAATGCGTTCACGCTGATGAACTCGTTGAGCCCCGCGCCCGACAACGTCTTCATCATCACCGACGGCCTGCCGACACAGGGCGCCACGCCGCCGGTGCTGCGCAAGACGATCGATGGTGATGGGCGCCTCAAACTGTTCGAGCGCGCACTGGCCAAGTATCCCAACCGGATTCCGGCCAACGTGATCCTGATGCCGATGGAAGGGGACCCGGCCGCGCCAGGCGCGTTCTGGGCGCTGGCGCGTCGCACCAACGGCTCGTTCCTGATGCCGGCGAAGGACTGGCCGTGAGAAGCCGCCGGTCGCGCGATTTCGAAGTGTTCAGCATGTCCTTCCTGGACACGATCTGCTGCGCGTTCGGCGCGATCATCCTGCTGTTCATGTTGAGCAAGTTCGGCGAGCCTGCAGCGCTCGAAAAATCGCGACAGGATCTCGAGGGTCGACTGCTGAAGCTGCAGGAAGAGCGCTATGACATCCGTGGCCAGACCGAGATCCTCAATCGCGACCTCACTGAGCGGGAGCGGCAGCTGTCGGAAGTGAAGCAGAAGCTCGCGCGACTGCGCGGTGATCTGAGCGACGTGAAGGGTAAGTACCAGGCGAGCGACCAGGACGCAGAGGTGGCGAACAAACTGCAGGGGCAGCTGGTCTCGGCGCAGCAGCAGCTCACCGAGGAAATGAAGAAAGTGCTCGGCGCGCAGTACCGCCGCGCGCCGGAGGATGCGGTCGCCGGCCTGCCCGTCGACAGCGAGTACATCATCTTCATCATCGATACTTCGGGCTCGATGGCCAACTACGCGTGGCCGCTGATGCTGCGCAAGATGCAGGAAGTGCTCGACGCATACCCGCAGGTGAAAGGCTGGCAGGTCATGAGCGATGAGGGCACGTACATGTACCCGTCGTATCGCGGCCGCTGGCTGCCCGACACGCCCTCGCAACGCAAGCTCGTGGTCGACCGGCTGCGCGACTGGTTCCCGTTCAGCAATTCGAGCCCGGTCGAGGGCATCGTCGAAGCGATCCAGACGTATTACGGCTCGGGACGACGCATCAGCTTGTACGTGCTCGGCGACGAGTTCACCGGATCCTCGGTGGACTCGGTCGTGCGGACGGTCGACCTGATAAATCGTGAAGACCGGACCGGGCAGCGCAGGGTGCGCATCCATGCGCTCGCGTTCCCGGTGCGTCCGGACGCACCGCAGTTCACGAGCGTGCGTTTCGCAACACTGATGCGGGTGCTCTGCGCGCGCAACGGCGGTACGTTCGTCGGGCTGAACGAGCCTGCCAGTTACCGACGCTGAGGTGTATCTTGGCGTGCATGTCTGATCTGTTCACATCGCGTCCCGGATCGCACACATTGCGCTCACTGCGAACAGCGGTCGCAGCGCTGATCATGACGCTGCTCGCTGCCTGCGCGCCCACGACGTTTGAAACGCAGTCCGACATCCCACAGCCCCTGATCGAGAAGATTCCGATCGTGATTGGCGTGCACATGCCGGCCGAGTTCACCGACAAGGTGTACCAGGAAAAGCGCGAAGGTGGCGGCGGTGAATACAGAATCGGCCTCGGCAAGGCGCAATCCGCGGGGTTCATGCGGGTCCTGAACGCGATGTTCAATCGCGTGGTGCCTGTCGTTTCACCGCAGGACGCGGCGGCGATCGATCCGGAAATCCGCGGCGTACTGGAGCCCGTCCTCGAGGACTATGCGTTCGTGACACCGGCCGACTCCGGCACGCCCTCGTATGCAGCGAGCCTGCGTTACACGATTCGACTCTACTCCCCGCAGGGCAAGCTGGCGGAGAGCTGGACATTCACGGGGTATGGGTCGCAGCCGGCGAGCCAGTTTCCGGGCAAAGGTGGCGAGGCGCTCGCCGTGGCCACGCGACTCGCGATGCGCGATGCGGGTGCGAAGCTCGCCGCCGAATTCCGCGAGCAGGCTATCGCACGCGGACTGCTGCCCTCGGTGCAAGCGGTTACGCCGCGAGAAGTGGAACTGCCGCCGCCGCCGCCGCGCTACTAGCGACAGGTGCGGCAGCCGCGTGGCGGCAGTTCGCGCGGGCAGGCCAGGTCTACTCGCCCTGTTTCGGCGTCGCCGGAGCGGCGGGCTTCTCTGCCGGCGTGTCCCCGGATGTTGCGGCAGGCGCGGGCGCTGCCGGAGGCGGCAACAGCAGGATCCACGGCTGGCTGAACTGCACGCCCGGGGTTGCGACCGGTTCGCCGTTCTCGACGCGTGGCCGATAGCGCGCCGTGCTTTGCAGCGACAAGGTCGTCTTTTCGCCGCGCCTCTCGTCGCCCGAGTCGTCGATCACTTGCGGCGCCTCCACGCGGCCCTGCGCGCTGACGGTGTACTCGACGACCACGTTGCGCACCTCGACCTCCAGGGGCGGGCGTTTCGCGTACCGGTTCCAGTCGTCGGGCCGGAACAGGTGCAGCAGGACGGGCTGGCCGAAGATCGCCTCGGTGTAGCTCTTGCCATTCAGCTTGTCGGTCACGCGCGTGGCCGCCCGCCACGCCTGCTGGTAATGACTGCGTGCGCGATCCGGCTGGTTGCGCACCTGGTACCAGTCGCCGACCTGGGTCCTTACGTTCAGCACCGCCACGGGCGACGGCTCCGCGGCCTGGTCGACGATTTGCGCCGCGCGCAGCAGGGACCGTTCGCCTTCGCCCGCCAGCGACGCAGGCGAAACCTGGACGGGTACGAGCATCGCAGCCGGGTCATGAAACAGCGCATCGCGTTGTTCATCCGGGGACGCCAGCGGCTGCGCCGCCGGATCGAGCAGTTGCCTGCGATTGCAGGCGGCGATCGCAAGCAATGGACCCACGAGGAGCTGCGAGTTCGGCCCTTCGGCGGCTTCCACGATCTCGATCGCCTGCCGTAGCGTCCGCCGCGATTGGTCGTACGCGCCGATGCTCGCGTACCAGCGCCCGATTTCTTCCAGGGTCGGGGCGAGTTTCGGGCTGCTCGCGCCATACTGGCGCGTCGCGATCCGCAGCAGGTATCTCTGCGCCTTCAAGGCCTCCGGGTAGCGGCCGAGCTCGGTCAGGGAGTCGATGTACTTCTCTACCAGCGGCACCTGTTGTGCCGTGAGCAACCCTTCGTGCCGGCGCTTGAGGGCGATCGCCTGGTCGAAGCTCTGCACCGCGAGGTCGTGCCGGTTGCCGTCATGATAGGCCGAAGCGAGGCCGGCATAGGCTCGCGCGAGCCGATCGTGCAGCGGA
>JBAVIQ010000037.1:0-2944 GCA_049687035.1 Steroidobacteraceae bacterium | reverse complement strand
GCGCAAAGCAGATGTCCGCCGGGCGGTCGTCCTGGAAGCGCTTCATCAGCGCGGCCTTGCCGCAGAGCACGCCGACGGGCAGTCCTCCGCCGAGCGTCTTGCCGTAGGTGACCATGTCGGCCTGGATGCCGAAGTATTCCTGCGCGCCGCCCGGCGCCAGGCGGAAGCCGACAAACAATTCGTCGAAGATGAGGGGGATGCCGCGCGCGGTGCAGACATCGCGCAGGCGCCGCAGCCAGGTGGCGTATGCCTCGCGGTCGAAATGAGCCTGGCGCGAGCTGTCCACCAGCGTCGAATCTCCCGGCGCACCCGCATTGGGGTGCAGGGCCTGCAGGGGGTTGACCAGCACGCAGGCGATGTCCTTGCGCCTGGCGAGCACGCGCAGCGACATGTCGTCCATGTCCTTGAGTGTGTAGGTGCTCTCGGCCGGCATCGGGTTGCCGACGCCCGGCTGCACGTCGCCCCACCAGCCGTGATACGCGCCGCAGAATCGAACCACGTGCGAGCGACGGGTGTGATAGCGGGCCAGGCGCACGGCCTGCATGACCGCTTCGGTGCCCGACATGTGGAACGACACCTCGTCGAGACCGGAGATCCTGCGCAGGCGCGCGACGTTGTCGGCGACCACGGGGTGATAGGCGCCGAGCACCGGACCCAATGCGTGCACGCGCGCCGCGCCGCGTTCGATGCACTCCTTGTAGAAGTCGTACCCGAACAGGTTGACGCCATAGGAGCCGCCAAGGTCATAGAGCTGATTGCCGTCGAGGTCGGTGACTTGCACACCGGCGGACGAGGCAACGAAGGAGCCGCTTTTCAAGTGCCTGCGCACCAGGCTGCGAAACTGAAAGGGCACACGATACCGGTCGGTGAACTGCAGGTCGGAGATTTCGTCCTCAACTTCGCGGGTGAGCATCGCCGTCTTCGCGAAGCGCTCCGCGTAGAGAGCTGCCAGGCGCGTGAAGCCCGCCCGCCGCAGCTCGACGACATCGGCGGGAGCGTCGTCGGCGCGAAAGAATTCCGGCTCGTCGTATTCGTAGTTGGGAACGAGGGCCGCCATGCGGCGCGCCAGGCGCGAGTGGCCGGCCAGCGACGGATGCTTCGCGGCCGAGAGTTCCAGGCGCAATTGCAGCTTGCGCGCGAGGGCCGCGACGCCGAGGGCGGCGGCGATGTACGCAACGGTGCTGGTTTCCAAGGCAATCCTCCGTCGCCACGGTACGACAACTGGATGACATCCCGATGACGCCTCCGCGCCGCCCTTCCCTGCTCACCCGGATCGCCGCCCAGGAGGACCTCAACTTCCTGCTCACCAACCGCATTCCACGCGACCTGCTGACGCGCCTGGTCGGTCGGCTCAGCAAAATCGAGAATCCGGTCGTCCGTGACCTCTCGATCAGTCTTTGGCGGGCATTCGCCGAACTCGACCTTGCAGACGCGCGGACCACGCACTTCCGCAGCATGCATGATTGTTTTACGCGTCAGCTGCGCGACGGTGCGCGCCCGATCGACCCGGATGATCGGCACTTGACGAGTCCCTGTGATGGGATCGTGGGCGCCCATGGCCGCATCGACGGCGACACCCTGCTGCAGGCGAAGGGCTCCTCTTATACATTGCCTGAACTACTGGCCAACGACACAGCTTTGGCGCAGACGCTTCACGATGGGCAATACCTGACGCTGCGCCTGACCTCCGGCATGTATCACCGCTTTCACGCGCCGCACGACTGTCACGTCGAGCAGCTGAACTACATTTCAGGCGAGACCTACAACGTCAACCCGACTGCGCTGAAGCGCATCGAGAAACTGTTCTGCCGGAACGAGCGCGCGGTGCTGCGCTGCCGACTCACTGCCTCCGGGCAGACCATCGCGCTGGTGCCCGTGGCCGCCGTGCTGGTCGCCAGCATCCGCCTGCATTGCCTCGACGTGTTGCTGCACCTGAAGTACCGAGGCCCAAATGTGATCGCCTGCGATGCACCGTTTCGCAAGGGCCAGGAGATGGGCTGGTTCGAGCACGGTTCGACCATCATCGTGCTGGTGCCGCGCGGGTTCGAGCTTTGCGACGGCCTGCACGAGGGTGCGCGGGTGCGTGTGGGCCAGGCGATCCTGACCACGGACTGAGCGGTTGCTACGCATGGGCGCGGAGGCTCGACTATCATCGGCTGAGCATGGAAATCATCGCGGTTTCGAACATCAAGGGCGGTGTTGGCAAGACGACGACGGCCGTCAACCTTGCTTACCTTGCTGCCGCCTCGGGCCGCTCGACCATACTGTGGGACCTCGATCCACAGGGCGCGGCGACCTACACGCTGCGCGGCACGCCGAATGAGCGAGCCTCGGCCAGGAAGCTGGTGAGCGGCAAGCGCGAATTGCCAGAACTGGTCGCGCCGACCGATTACACGGGGCTGGATCTGATACCTGCGGACTTCTCATACCGTCAGTTCGATGTGCACATGAGCGAGCGCAAGCACCCGACAGAGCGCCTCCTGCGGATGAGTCGCTCGCTCAACGAAGTCTACGACTGCCTGCTGCTCGACTGCCCGCCAGGGATGTCACTCCTGTCGGAGAATGTGTTGCGGGCCGCGGATGCCGTCATCGTACCGACGCTCCCGACACCGCTGTCACTGCGAATGCTCGAGCAACTGTTCGATCTCGTCGCCCAGGCAGGCTGGCCCGACTTGCGCATCCTGCCGTTCTTTTCGATGGTGGATCGGCGCAAGTCGCTGCATGAAGAGATCATTGCCGCCACGCGCCAGCGGTTCCCGACGATCCTCGCCACGGAGGTGCCGTACTGGAGCGAGATTGAACGGATGGCCGTGCGTCGAGCCCCGATTCCCGCCTATGCGCCGCGCAGCCCCGCCGCGCTAGTCTTTTCGAGTCTGTGGAGTGAAATCGCCGCGCGGCTGCACGCCTAAGGCGTGACATTTCACTCGCTTTACATATCGTCATC
>JBAVIQ010000036.1:0-3120 GCA_049687035.1 Steroidobacteraceae bacterium | reverse complement strand
GCATCAAGGAGATCGGCGACACGCTGCACGTGCGGCACGTGCTGGAAGGCAGCGTGCGTCGCTCGGGACAGAAGCTCAGGGTGACGGCGCAGCTGATCGACGTGGATACAGGGTTCCATCTCTACTCGCAGTCCTACGACCGTGAGGTCAAGGACATCTTCGAGATCCAGAACGAGATCGCACGCGAGATCGTCGTGGCGCTGCTGCCCAAGCTCGGGCTCAAGAAGGACGCGAGCCTTGTCAAGCAGGGCACGACGAACCTCGAGGCGTACAACCTGCGGCTCAAAGCGCACCAGTGGCTGACGAATCCTGACCCAAAACAAGTCAACACTGCGATCGAGCAGTTGCAGCGCGCCACCGCGCTGGACCCAAACTACGGCGACGCGTGGGGAGACCTCAGCTACGTCCACGCTTACAGCGCAATCTGGGCGCGCGATCCGATAACGTCGATGATGAAGGCGTCCAGTGCCGCCTCGATTGCCCTGGTTTATTCGCCCTCGAACGTGCCGGCGCTGCTAACCCAGGCGTACATCAGCACTCTGGTTCATCGCGATTTCGTGACTGCCGCGACCTTTTACGAGAAAGCGCGGACGGCGGGCGTCGACCAATCGGTCTGGGCATTCAACAAGGCGTACTGGCTCCATGGACCGCTGGGGCATTTCGACGCGTCCATCGGCGAGCTGGAGGACGCGGAGCGCAGGGATCCGCTGGCGCTGACCGTGAAGTTTGCGATGATCGAGATGTACCTGGCGGCCGGCGAAACGGGGGACGCCGTGGCGACCGCGGAACGCATGCTGAAGCTCAGTTCGACCATGCCTGGCTCAATCGCTTATGCCGCGTATGCGTATCTTGCGGACGGCAATGTTCAACGTGCGGAGCAGTTGCTGGCCCAGCTGCGGGCGGAGACCGGTGATGACTTCTGGCATGTGCTGATGATCCAGTTTCGGATTGATGCGGCCACGGGGCGGCGTGAGGATGCCAGACAGCTGCTGGATCGCATATCGCGCGGTAACGCGGCCGGCGAGACTGTGTCGCCGTTCGTCATCGGCATCGGATACAGGTCGCTCGGCGACACACAACAAGCGATTGACTGGTGGAAACGCGCGGTGGAGCAGCACCACCCGCACGGCGGCCAGATGACGACTCAGTTTCGCGGCGATCCGGTCATCGGCAAGGATCCGCGGTTCCTGGCGCTCTTGAAGCGGATGGGGTTGGAGGGAGATGGGGAAGCGAAAGCGGCAGGCCAGTAACACCCGCCGCGCAACGTCTTCGTGTCGAACGAGCGAACAAGGGGAGAACGATCACATGGCGTACTACGTGATCTTTGACGTGACGATTCACGACCCGCCGAAGTACCAGGAGTACATGGCGAAGATCAAGCCCGTAATCGAAGCATCCGGTGGTCGATATCTCGTGCGTGGCGGCGCACACATGGTGATTGAGGGCGACTGGAAGCCAACGCGCCTGGTGATCTTCGAGTTTCCGTCGCTCGCGGCAGCGCAGTCGTTCTACGTGAGCCCCGACTATCAGTCGCTCAAGGCGCTGCGCATGGAAGCCAGCAGCGCGAACATCGTGGGGGTGGAGGGAATCTAGGCGTCCACACTCGTACGAGGGGTATTCCCCATGAAATCCGCGCGCGTCCACGCTTTTACGGAACAACCCGGCGACATCCGCATCGAGGACATTCCGATACCGGAGCCGGGCCGTGGGCAGGTCCGCGTGCGCATGCTCATGAGCCCAGTGAATCCGTCGGACTTTCATTACGTCCGCGGTACGTACTACCAGGCGCTCGAGCGCATCGTCTGGAACCAGAGTCGGACGGCTGCCGATCCGCGCGTGTGCTTCGACCCGGGGCGCAGCAAGGAATGCCCTGTGCCGCCGTATACGCTGGGCGGCGAAGGTGTCGGCATCGTCGATGCGTGCGGGGGTGGCTTCCTGGCGAAACGCCTCAAAGGCAGGCGCGTCGCTGCGGCCGGAGGGGGACCACCGCACGGGACCTGGCAGGAGTTTGTGGTTGTCGACGCGAAGCGTGCGGTCGCCGTGCCGGACAGCCTTGCCGACGAGCAGGCGGCCATGTACCTGGCCAATCCGCTCTCGGCCTACGTGCTGGTCCGAGAGGTGCTCAGGGTGCCGCGTGGCGGCTGGGTGTTAATCACGGCGGCGGGGTCTGCGCTCGGCAAGAGCGTGGTGCGAATGGGCCGGCGCGAGGGCTTCCGGACGATCTGTGTCGTGCGTTCCGGGGTGACTACCGCGGCGCTGACGGCACTCGGCGCCGATGCCGTGATCGAGACGAATCGCCAGGATCTCATCACCGAAGTGGCGCGCCTGACAGCGGGCCAGGGGGTTGGCTTCGCCCTCGATTGCGTGGGCGGCCCGTTGGCAAGCGATGTGGTGCGCTGCCTCGGGCTCAACGGTCGGTTGGTGGTCTACGGGACACTGGCCGACAGCCCGATCGAGATTCCGTCGCGCGATCTGATGATGCCGCTTGCACAGGTCTCGGGCTTCTATTTCGGGAACTGGATCGCGCAGCAGTCGCCGCTCAAAGTGCTCGGCGTGTTGCGTGCGGTGAAACGACTGACGGCCGAGGGAGTGTTCCACACGGACGTGACCGAGACCTACCCACTCGACCAGGCGGCCATGGCCGTGGCGGCTTCATTGCAGCAAGGGCGGACCGGCAAAGTGATGCTGCGCATCGGGTCACGCTAAAAGCCGCGCGACCCGTACGGAGCAGATTGAGGCGTCGTTCCGTGTGCGGGTGCGGGAGCGTGGGGTCGAAAAAGGAGGTAGCCCGGCGTAATGCGCTTCGCAGGCGTTGCGACTGACTTCAGGCAATCAAATCGGGGGACTCGACAATGACAGAAGCAGAACTCTGGCACGTGCAGTTGCTGGCGGTCGACAATTCCATCAGCGGGGTCTCGGTCCTGCTGACGGTGATCTCGGGCTATCTTGCGGTGGCCTATTTCGTCGGCCGGCGTCTGGGTGGATTTCAGGTCGTGCTGATTTCGGTCTTCTTCACGCTTGGCGCGGGCCTCGGCGCCTTCATGACGCTGGTGCAGTTCAGGCGCGTCGCCTATTTCATCGAGCAACTCGATGCCCAGTTCGGCGTGCACAGTTACATGC
>JBAVIQ010000035.1:0-5354 GCA_049687035.1 Steroidobacteraceae bacterium | reverse complement strand
CGGCACGCCAACCGCAGCAGGTACGTACAACGTAACGGTCGCCGCGAGTGACGGCCGCGGCGGCGCCGACACCGCCAGCTTCATGTGGACCGTGGCGCCAGCCAACGTGGCCCCAGTGCTCATCGGCCCCGGGAACCAGAGCGGCAAGGTGGGCGTGGCCGTGAGCCTGATGGTCGCGGCCAGCGATGCCGACGGCGATCCGCTCGGCTACGCCGCCAACGGCCTGCCGCCCGGCCTCGCGATTAACACCAGCACTGGCCGCATCAGCGGCACGCCAACCGCAGCAGGTACGTACAACGTAACGGTCGCCGCGAGTGACGGCCGCAGCGGCGCCGACACCGCCAGTTTCACCTGGATGGTGGCGGCGGCGGACGTGGTACCGGTGGCACCGGTGGTGACGCTTTCGGCCAACCTCACCGGTATTGTGGCGGGCGCGACCTCGACGTTGACGTGGTCATCCGCCAATGCGACCGCATGCACGGCGAGCGGTGGCTGGAGCGGTTCGCGCGCAACGAACGGCTCTGAGACAACCGGCGCCTTGTCTGCCACCACTACTTTCGAACTTGCGTGCACCGGGGCCGGTGGCACGGACTCAAGTGCGGTCACGGTCAGTGTTGCGGCTCCGCCGCCGCCGTCGGTGTCGATATCGGCCAACCCAGCCAGCATCTCGGCGGGCGCAACCTCCGCGCTGACTTGGGCGTCCTCCAACGCGACTTCGTGCACGGCCAGCGGTGGCTGGAGCGGCTCACGCGCGACGAGCGGCTCTGAAACAACTGGCGTCTTGTCCGCCACCACCGCTTTCGAGCTTACGTGCACTGGGGCCGGCGGCACGGGCTCGCAAACTGTGAACGTGATCGTGACGCCCCAAACGACGCCGAAGAAGTCCGGAGGAGGAGGCGCAATAGATTGCCTGTCGATTTTGACGATACTTCTGCTTGGAACTCTAAGTGCCGGTCATAGGCCCCGCAGCCGGAGCGCCGGGAGACGCCACTCTTCATGAAGCGAGGGTAGACCGCGCGATTGCTGCTGGCATGTATTTGGTACGGGGACGCCGACACTCGAAAGTAATCGGCGTCGCCCTTGCGCCAGGCAGAATCGTGGAAGACGGCAGCGTTCTGCGTCTATCGACTCCGTATTACCCGCAGGATCTAGGTCACGTTCGCTAACCGCCGCAAGGTCGCAGCGATGTCGCAGAGGCCCAGGCCCGCGAGGGCTCGCGGTCTAACGCCGCCGTCCGGGTGGCGCAGCATCACGAGCGAATGCATGACGTGCTCGCCCGTGCGTTCATCGTCGCTCACGCCGTGCGCGGTACCCAGCGCGCGCGAACGAATCTCCTCGATTGCGCCAGCCTTGTCCCACCAGCACATCAGGTCCGGTGCGACGCCAAGCCGCAGCGCCTCGGTGCCGCGGGCAGCCCGGTGCACGCGCGCCACGGCCCGACGGCCGGTGTCACCTACGGTCCAGGACTCGATCTCTTCCTGCAATGCGTCCAGGTAGGCGTCGTAGTCAATGTCGGCGCGAATGATCCCGGCGGGCTCGCGGCCCACCAGGTTCACGCGGACGGCAGAGAAGCCATCAAGCCCCGGCAGCGCAAAGGCGGCCTCGCTCCGCCACAGGCTGGGATGTTGGCGTCGCTTGTTGCTCAGCCAGCGGCGCGCGTGCTGCGGAAGAAGGCGGCGCAGATCGTGCCGGACTCCAATTGGCAATCGGCCGATCATGGACTCCCAGGCCCGATTCACGACACTTGAAGGACCGACAACTGGAGCGGGGCTCCCGCGTGATCGATTGAAGCGAGCCAGCAACTCCGGAAACAAGTGATCGCCGTTGTAGTTGGGTCCCATGCCGTGCGACAGAACGACCATGAGCGTTGGATCGTCGCCAAGTCGCTCGACCACGCTGCGCAGGGCTCGATCCAGTGCGCCGTAGACCCTTAGCAGCGGATCGCCATGACGCGCTTGCGCGCCGGCATCGAAGCGAGGATGGGTAGTATCCGTCAGGTGCCAGAGATAGTGACCAGCGCCGTGCGCCTCGTGAAAGACTCCGTAGAAGAAGTCCCAATCGTTCGCTCCTGCGAGGTGATGCAGGATCTGCGTGCGTCGCTCGATACCCTGCAGCAGTGCGTTGAGAAGCCCGCAAGGACCCTCGTGGGCCCAAGCGTCCTCGACGGAAGGGGCGACGGGGTAGCGACCGAAGTCCCGCTCGATGCGCGCCAGCAGTCGCGCCGGCGAGGATTCGCGTTTGCCGACCTTCTCGTGCAGACCCCAGCCGACGATTTGCGTGCCGCCGCAGTCGGCGTCAACTCGAGAAAAGGGCACGTCCATGAGCACTATCCGGCGCCCGCGCGCCGCAAGTTCGCGCCAGAACGGCGTCCCGCGCAGGTCACTTTGATGACGTTGGCGCAGCGTGTAGGTTCCTTCAACGAGGCGCGTGCCGAAATAGGCCTGGTGGCCCGCCGGTGCCATGCCGGTGTTGATGCTCGGCCAGACCATGCCGCTCGAATAGTCCGGAGGCAGGTCGAATTGCGTACAGGAGCAAGTCTCGAGCAATTGCGCAAACATCGGCAGGTACCCGGCGGCGGCCCAGCGCCGCACCAGCACCACGTCCATGCCGTCGAATCCGAGCAGGGCAATCCGTGGCGTCGTGCGCGAACGCCAACGTACCCTCGTCGCCATGATCACAGCTCGGCGGCGGCGCGCCGCCTCGACCCGATCAGCGCCAGGAGGAACTCGAGATCCGTCCGCCGGATGGCTCCGAACGCCCAGAGACCGGCCGCCATGGTCGTTGCTGCAACCAACGCGCGAGCGACGAGGGGCAGCTCCGTCGCCATCGCGCTTGCAACCAGCGTAACGACGGCCGCCAGCGCAGGCGGCACGGACGCCTTGGTCAATGACGGTGCGGATTGCGCGCGCTGCAAGAGTCTTCTGTAGAGCGCCAGCTGCAGAGCGTCGCAGAGTAGTACGGCCCAGGCGACGCCCACGAACCCCAGCCCGAGTATGAGCGCGGGTGTGAGCGTCAGAAACGCAGCAAGCGCGACGGAGCGACCCGTCGCCATGGCCGCCTGGCGATCCAGCGCCGCCAGTTGCGATCCCAGGAGCCACTGGGCGCCGCGCAGTGGCAGTGTCCAGGCCAGCACCTCGAGGGCGACGGCTGCCGGGAGAAACTCCGCACCAAACAGCAGCGCCAGAATGTCGTGCGCGAAAATGCTGATCATCGCTGCAAGCGGGACGGTGCCCACCATCATCAGCCTCAGGCAGCGCACCGCCAGCGCCCGGGCGTCCGCAGTCGAGTCGCGTGCAATCCGAGACAGCGCCGGGTAGACGGCCGAGTTGAATACGCCCGGTGCGAGCCCGGCCGCCACCATGAAGCGGTCAACGACGGCATAGAGTCCCACAGCCACCGGACCTGACAGCGCGCTGAGCATGATGAGACCTCCTCGCACATATACCACGCTGAGTGCCGTGAGCCCCAGGAACGGCGAGGCACGCCTGAACAGACCGAGCGCTCTGCGCCAGTCCAGCTTCAGGCGAGGACGTCCAAACCGGCGCGAGCCCGCCACCCATGCGAACGCAATCAGGAAGGCAGCACCAGCAACCAGCGCCAGGGTCACCGTCCCTGCGTCGGCACCGAGCCAGATTGCGGTGAGCGCGAGTGTGAGCGTCAGGAACCGATGCAGCATCTGCCCGGAAATCGCGGCCTGCATCTGCTCGGTCGCCTGGAATGGCGTCAGGAGCGTGGTGGCCAGGCGTAGCAGGACCTGGTAGGCGCAGGTCGCCGCGATCACCGGTGTCGCGCCTGCTTCGTCGATAAGCATGATGCACACCAGGCATGCGGCGAGCCAGGTGATGGCGCTGAGCACGAGTTGCACCGGCATCAGCACGCCGAGCAGGTCGCGAGAGGAGTCAGGGTCGCGGCCGATCTCACGGATCAGCAGCGGCTGCGTGCCGAGCGCCACGAACAAGGTGGCCACCGCGCCCACCGCCATGCTGACCGAGTACTGGCCGAGCACGTCCGCGCCGAATGTCCGCGCAAGACTGATCACGATGACAAAGTTCGTCAGCTGGCCGATGCCTTCGCCAGCGCCGAGGATGACCGTGTTGAAGAGGATGCGGCGTTCGGTGTTCACAATGAAGTGCGATACATGTTCCATTCGGACGTGCGGCCACGTGCGATGGTCCGCAGCCAGGGAACAGTCAGCGCTGATTGCAGGTCTGCAAGAAAAGTGCGGGGCATAGTGACGTTGGGCTGAGCCGATGTACAGGCGGACCGTTCAGTCGCGCGGGATGCTGCCGCGGAGCGCCTCACGGAGTTCCGCGAGCGGTTCGAAGTCTGGCTGCATGCGAATCTCTCGGCCGGCCTCAAATGCGAGATGATGCATTCGAGCGTAGATCAATGCATTCGGCGCCGACCGCGAGGTTTGCGGGGAGGTCGTGTTCAACACGGGCATGTCAGCTTATGTCCAGATCCTGACCGACCCGTCGTACCGTGGACAGGTTGTCGTCCTGACCTATCCGCTGCAGGGCAACTGCAAAACTTGAGCGGCCGTTCTAACGACATAATGCAGCGCCGCGGAGGCGATGCGACCTAATCTGATTTTCCCGTTGGGGCCCGCTAGAATGAGACTTGGATCATGTCAACGGTTCGGGTCGAGCAGGAGGCACGGCCATGGGATTCAGCCTCTCATCCTGGTTCTTCGGCAAGCGGGTTCAGGCGGAAATGCGACTGTCCGGCCGCCCTATACAGGTGCACCGCGTCGTGAACACTCATCACGCCGTGAGCATTGCGCCCGGCAACGGGTGTTGCCAGGCTGCCCATCAGATGACTGGCCGGCGCTTCCTTTCCGCCGAGGCTCCACAGGTTCCGCTGCCAGGCTGCAGCGCCAAGTCGTGCACCTGCCGATACGTTCACCACGAAGATCGACGGTCCAAGCCGGTGCGCCGCAATCACGACGTGTGGAACAAGAACGTCGCATTCGTCATGAACGATCGCCGACACAATCATGGCCGGCGTGCAACGGACCAGTGACGGGTCGCGGGTGGAGAGGGGGGTTGGCTCCGACACCTGGATTCGAACCAGGGACCCGCTGATTAACAGTCAGCTGCTCTACCGCTGAGCTATGTCGGAACGGTCTCGAAAGAGCCGCCAATTTTGCGATTGACGGTCCTGTTAGTCAAGGAAGGCTGTTTTCCTCAAACTCCGCCGAGCGCCTTGCCCATCCGAGCCAGGGCCTGTACCAGCGTCTGCATGCTGACCGCGAACGAGAAACGGATGTGCCCCGGTGCGCCGAAGCCCGAGCCCGGCACGCCCGCGACCCCGGCCTTCTCGAGCAGGAATTCCGCGAACGCATTGTCGTCGGC
>JBAVIQ010000034.1:0-10364 GCA_049687035.1 Steroidobacteraceae bacterium | reverse complement strand
GTGTTGTACCCGATGCTCGCGCGCAACCGGCGGCTCGAACGTCGCCTGGAATTGATTACCGCGCTCGCGACCGGCAGCGGACGCACGATCCACCGCCTGCTCGACCTCACGCAGCACGAGTCGCACGGCCGGTTCCTCGAGGGCACGGGCAGCATCGTCTTCGATCACGCGCGGCGCATTGCGTATGCCTGCCTGTCGCCGCGCACTCATCAGGAACCCTTGTCCGAACTCTGCGACGAACTCGGTTACCAGCCCTGCACGTTCACGGCCACCGACGCCGCGGGTGTCCCGATCTATCACACCAACGTGATGCTGGCCGTCGGCTCGCGCTGCTGCGTCATCGCTGCAAGCGCCATCGATCCGCGTGACCGCGAACGGGTCCTGTCGAGCCTCGCCGCCTCGGGCCGCCACGTCGAAATCATCGATGCCATGCAGATGGCCGGTTTCGCGGGCAATGTGCTCGAGCTGCGCGCGGCGGATGCAGGCAGCGTGCTGGCGATGTCTGCGACCGCGCATGCGTCGTTCGGACCCGCAGCGATCGAGCGCCTGGCGTCGACCGTGAATAGCATCGTGGCGGCACCGATCCCGACGATCGAGACGCTCGGCGGCGGTTCCGTCCGCTGCATGCTCGCTGAAGTGTTCCTCCCGCACTGACACCGCGACCGCGCGGGACCGGATGCTAGAATCGCCGCGTCGCGCGGAGAGGTCGCAACGTGCTCGAACTCGGTATCAAAGCCCTGGTCGCTTACCTGCTGGGGTCGGTGATCGGCAGCCTGCTGTTAGGCCAGTTGCGCGGTGTCGACATCCGCACGCAGGGCAGCGGCAACGCCGGTGGCACCAATGCGCTGCGCACCCAGGGCTGGGCTTTCGCTCTCGGCGTAGTCGTCATCGACGTGGGCAAGGCGTTGCTGGCCGTCGGCTGGTTGCCGGGACTCGTGCTTCCCGGCATTGGCGAGGATCCGGGCGTGGACCGCGAGTGGCTGGCGGTCGTGTGCGCGGCTGCCGTGGTGTTCGGACACGTGTATCCCGTGTGGTACGAGTTTCGCGGCGGCAAGGGTGCCGCCACGCTGATTGGCGCTGTCGCGGTGCTGGCGCCGATGGCGCTCGCGCCGGTGCTGCTGGTGTGGCTCGCCACCGTGATGCTCACGGGCTACGTGGGGCTGGGCACGATGCTCGGCACGGCAACGTTGCCGTTGTATTTTGCAGTCGCCGCGCCGCGCAGCATGCCGCTGGTGGTCTTCGGTCTCTTCATGGCGGCCTTCATCGTCTTCACCCATCGCTCGAACGTGCAGCGCATGCGCAACGGTGTCGAGAACCGGGCGCGCCGTCTCTGGCTCCTGCGGCCGCGATGAGCGCAAGCGCGGAGCGCCTGGTGCGACTGCTCGCGGATGGCGCGATGCACTCGGGCGAGCGACTCGCGGCCGACCTCGGCGTCACCCGCGCGGCGGTCTGGAAGATCGTGGCCGAACTGCGTGAACGCGGCATCGCCGTCGCGAGCCACGAGCGTCGTGGCTATCAGCTCGCACAGTCCGTCGAACTGCTCGACGTGCAGTCGCTGCGACGGAGCGCAGCGACAGCGGGCGTCGAACTGCCGTTGGCCACTGAAGTGTTCTTCGAACTCGGTTCGACCAACGAATACCTGCATGCAGCCGTCGCGCCACCGCCCGCAGCACCGCGCCTCGTGTTCGCGGAACTGCAGACGGCGGGACGCGGGCGACGCGGCCGCGAGTGGCTCGCGCCGTTCGGATCCGGGCTCACGTTTTCGATCGGATGGACATTTGCCGAGATGCCCGCGGACCTGTCCGCGCTGGGTCTCGCGTTGGGCGTCTGTGTGGTGCGCGCACTGCGCGAGCTCGGAGCGGCGGACGTGCAACTCAAATGGCCCAACGACATCGTGCATCGCCACGCCAAGCTTGGCGGCCTGTTGTTGCAGATGCGCTCGGAGGCGGGTGGGCCGGCGTACGTGGTCGCCGGCCTGGGACTGAACTTGGCGCTGCCGGAATCCACTCGCGCAGCGATCCAGAGTCCGCTCGCCACGCCAGTCACTGACCTCGCAACCGCGTGTGGCGGCAACCCACCGCCTCGCCTCGACACGGCGGCGCGCGTCGCCGGTCGCATGCTTGCGGGCCTCGCCGGATTCTCGCATTCGGGCTTCGCATCGTTCGCCGGCGACTGGGCGGCCCTCGACTCGCTGCGTGATGCGCCGGTCACCGTGCTGCGCCACGACGGCCAGATGGAAGGCGTCGCACGTGGAGCGGATGCCGAAGGTGCTTTGCGGGTCGAAGTCCCGGGCGGTGTCATCGAGCGAGTGCACGCGGGTGACGTCAGCCTGCGCCGATCGCTGCAGGCCAAGGCAGGGGTCGAATGATCCTGTTCGTCGACATCGGCAACACGCGCGTGAAGTGGGCGACGCAGGTCGACGGTCAGTTGTCGCCGCAACGCGCGGCCGAATATGCGCAGTGGTCCGCAGCCGATTGGCGGCGTGAGCTGTTCGACGGACCGCCCGTCGAGCGTGTGCTGGCTGCGACGGTCGCCGGCCGCGACAGCCGGCTTGCACTCGAAGCGGCGGCCCGCAAGGCCGGCACGACGCGCGTGGATTTCGTGGCGTCGACGGCTGCGCTGGCGGGCGTTCGCAATGCGTATCCCGAACCGGGGCTGCTCGGCGTCGATCGCTGGGTGGCGGTGATCGGCGCGTATCACCTCGCGCACGGGGCGTGCTGTGTGGTCGACGTCGGCACGGCGGCGACGCTCGACACGGTCGACGCGTCGGGCCAGCATCTCGGCGGTTTCATCGTGCCCGGCCCGCACATGATGGTGCGATCGCTGCACGCTGGGACGAGCAACCTGGCTGCGTACACGGCTGCCAGCCCTGTCGGTGGCGCCCGGCTGTTTGCCGACAACACTCGCGATGCCATCGAGCGCGGCTGCCGCGTTGCACTGGCGGCGCTCATCGATCGCACTTATGCGGAACTGGCTCAAAGGACGCGAACCGTGCCGCGCCTGTATTGCACCGGGGGCGCAGTGGACGAAGTGCTGCCATACGTACTTGCCACGCACGAGCGAGTGCCGGACCTCGTTTTGCGCGGACTGGCCCGTATCGAAGATGCAACGCTTGAACGGTGAGCGACGACTGTTGTCCAATTGGGGTGACAGGATGTCCTGTCGTCACAGCCAGAGCCTGCGCCGGGTCCGCATCCCGCCGGGCCATCAGGAGATAACTTGATTAAATTCAGCCGTTTGGTCGTCATCGCCAGCGCTTTTGCCGGTCTCGCGGGCTTTGGTTCCGCGGCGTATGCGGATGCCGCGGCCGGTAAGGCCACGTTCACGGCGGTCTGCTCCGAGTGCCACGAAGTCGCTGACTTCGAGGGCGAGGACGCGGCCGCGCTGCAGGGCACGATCAAGCAGATCGTCGCCGGCACGCAGAAGCACAAGAAGGCGCTGAAGCTGACCGATGCGCAAATCGCGGACGTCGCTGCGTACATGACCGGCGGCAAGTAAGCCGCCCGGGCATTGCTGCGCGATGCAGGGCCCGGGCTCCACTGGAGTCCGGGCTTTTCGCTTGTTGCATTGCGGTATTCACGGTCTGCATTTCGCCCCAGGATCGCTATCATTTCCGCGTCGTCCAGCCCCGATTTCCGGTGTGTCCAGAGGAGGATTCGATGAAAACTCTGCGTATTCTTGCCTTGTCAGTCGCCACGTTCGCCATTGCGGGCTTCAGCACGGCCGCGAGTGCTGACGCCGCAGCAGGCAAGGCGAAGTTCACGGCCGCCTGTGCCGAATGCCACGAAGTGGCGGATTTCGAGGGCGAGAGCGCTGCCGCGTTGACCGATTCGCTCAAGAAGATCGTGGCCGGCACGCAGAAGCACAAGAAGGCGCTCAAGCTGACCGACGCTGAAGTCGCCGATCTCGCCGCCTACATGGCCGCCGGCAAGTAGTAACGCGCGGCCGTCGAACGAGGGCCCGGTCGCCCAGCGGCCGGGCCTTCTGTTTTTGATTTGCTAACATCGGGCGCAATAGAGCCCACCCGGCGGTCCATTGCGCGTCCTGTTCCTCCTGCTGCTGCTTGCCAACGTGCTGTTCCTGGCCTGGACCCGCTGGGTCGCGCCGGTGACGCCCGTGACGATCGACGCGCCGGCACCCGCCGGTCGCGAGCTGCAGCCAATCCGGCTGCGTGCCGAGTCGCCGAATGGGCCGGCTACCGCCGACGACCCGTCCGGCGCCGGCCTGCTGGCCGCTGCCTGTGTAAGCGTGGGTCCCTTCATCGATCCAGCTCATGCGGCTGCGGCCAACGCTCAACTCGAGCGGCTTGGGTTCACGAGCCGGCGCCGCGTAGCGCAGGATGAAGTGCGTGTGGGCTACTGGGTGCGCGTGCTGAACCTGGCCACTCCTGCGGACGCCACCAACGCGCTGGCTACGCTGAAGGCGGCAGGCCTCGGCGACGCCTACGTCCTGGCCGAGGGTGAGTCGGACAACACAATCTCGGTGGGGGTGTTTGCCGACCCGCGCCGCGCCGCAGAGGTCTCCGCCACGGTGCAGAAGGCGGGTTTCACTCCGGAAACGAGCGATCGCCTGCGCACGCTGGAAGTGCTCTGGCTCGACATCGACCGGCAGGCGAACGGCGGCCTGCCGTCGCTCGAGTCGCTCGGCACGCCGCCGCAGGGCGGCCTGCCGTACGACCTGAGGGCGTGCCCGGCACCCCGCCCGGCTGGCGACGTGACGCCCCCCGCAAACCCGGCAACTGTGCCTGCCGGAGCAGGCGGCGCCGGTTAAGGTAGAATCCCGTTCCCCTTCCGGAACGGGCCGGCTTAGCACAGCTGGTAGTGCACCTGATTTGTAATCAGGGGGTCGGGGGTTCGAATCCCTCAGCCGGCACCACATCGAGCAGACACACACGAGGAAACGCCATGGCGCTCTGGAAAGACCCGACTAAAGATCCGTCGATGCCCGGTTCCGATGGGGCAGCCGCGCTGGCCCCCGAACCGGCCCTGCGTTCCGTGGCGACTCCGGTCCCCACTTCTGCCCCCGCGCCGACCGAATCGGCGCGACGCGCCGAGCGTGCGGCCCCGCCTGCCGTGGGCAGCGCGAAAGAATCGCTGATCGCGGCCGACGTCACCATCGAAGGCAAGATCGAAGGTGCCGGCCACGTCCGCATCGCCGGCCGCTTCAAGGGCGACGTCAACGTGCAGGGCAACGTGACGATCGAGCAGGGTGCGCACGTCACTGGCCAGATCGCAGCGGCCACCGTGATGGTGAGCGGCGAGGTGCACGGCAACATCCAGGCCAGCTCGCGCGTCGAGCTGCTCGAGACGGGCGTCATCAATGGCGACGTGAAGGCGGCCGTGCTGACGGTTGCGGCGGGCTCGCGCATGCGCGGCAACGCCGACTTCGGCTGGCCGGAATCGGCGAAGTAGCCCGCGCGCCGCGCGCGGCCAGCGGATGATCACGGGACGCACAGGATCGCCAGGCAGTGTGGGCAAGACGCGCTCTTGTCCGCACTGCAAGGCGACGATCCTGGACAGCGCGCCGATCTGCCCGCAATGCCGCCATCACCTGCAGTTCGGCGCGGCGTCGACAGCCGCCGCTGACGCAACGCCGCATTTTTCCGCGCTGCACGTGGAGGGCACGCTCCGGCACTCGGAGAAAGGCGGCGACTGGGAATACTCGGTGGTGCTGTCGATCCGCAACGAACGTGGCGAGGAGATTTCGCGGCAGGTCGTCGGCGTTGGCGCCCTGCGCCGCACGGAAGCCCGGACCTTCACCCTCGCGGTGGACGTCGCCACGCCAAGGGGGCGTTGAATTGATCGTCCCACTCATCACGCGCTTTGCAGCTGGCCTGCGCTACCCGACGTTGTTCAAGATCGTCGCGGCGCTGTTCGTCATCGATTTCTTCGTGCCCGACCTGATCCCGTTCTACGACGAGATCCTGCTCGCGCTCGGCACGCTGCTGCTCGGTTCATTGCGCAGCAAACACGTCGTGCCGGCGGCCGGCACCAGCGCCACCCCCTGAAGGGGGGCGGCTGGGCAGCGACCCGTGCGGCCTCATCCGCACGGGAGAAGCCAGCAGCCGGACGGTTCCTACTTGCCGTACTTCTTCGCGCAGCCCGCCTCGTTCGCTTGCGCGACGATCGCGCTCGGCGCGACCGCTGGTGGCGTACCGGCAGGTGCGCTGGCGATGGCCTGCAACTGGTCGCGGAAGGTCTGGCACTGCGGCGCTTCGTCGATCATGACCAGCATGCCGGTTGCCATCTTGGCCATCGTGGCGCTGTCGTAGGTCGGGGCAGCAGGCTCGGGCTGTGCGGCGGCGGGGGCTGTCTCTTCGTCTGCCGCGACGGGGGCCGGGGCAGGCGCCTGCTTGGAGCACGCGGCCGCCAACAAGCCAAGCATCACCAATCCCGCCAAAGTTGTTCGGTTCGTCATCGCTACGCACGCTCACGCTGTGACCCCGGTTCGGGGCCGGCGAAGAATGTCACAAGGAGGACGAAAGGCGATCGCGGATTTCCCGGATCGGGGCCCGGCGCCACGGCAGATCGACATGCCGCCTTGCTGCAGCGGCGGCCGGAATCGACCGGCCCGGCAGGGTGGTCTATGCTCCGGGTGACGCAGCGTCCGGCGTCCGTTCTGATGCGGCGAAGCCGCAGTCAGTGCAATTACCTATTCTTATAGGCGGGCGGCGTTTGCGAGCCTCTCGTACACGTTGCGGGTTCCGAGCCACGGGGTGAGACGACATGTGCCTTGCCGTTCCAATGAAGATCACGGCCATCGACGGTTTCAACGCGACCTGCGAAGCCAAGGGCATCCAGCGCGAAGTGAGCCTGTTCATGTTGCAGGGCGAGCCCATCGAGCTCGGCGACCACGTGTTGATCCACGTCGGCTATGCCATCCAGAAGATCAGCCAGGAGGAGGCCCAGTCCACGTGGGATCTCTTCGACGAGATACTCGAGCATGCATGAGCTCGCGGTCTGCCAGGCCCTGATCGAACAGGTCGAGCGCGTGGCCCGCGACAACGCGGCACGCCGGATCCTGTCGATCACGGTGTCTGTCGGGCCGTTGTCGGGCATCGAGGCCAAGCTGCTGGAGCACGCCTATCCGCTCGCGGCCGCCGGCACTGTGGCGGCAGAGGCGAAGCTGGTGGTCGTGACCGTGCCCGTGCGCGTGCGTTGCCGCACCTGCAAGGCCGAGACCGAGGCTGCGTCGAACCGCCTGCTCTGCGGCAGCTGCAACGACTGGCACGTCGACGTGATCGCCGGCGAAGAAATGCTGCTGCAACGGGTCGAGATCGAAACGGCCGACGAACCCGTCCATTGAAGTCGGTCAAATCATGAAACTGAGGTCACGCTGATGTGCCGTGATTGTGGTTGTTCACTTGGTCCCGCGGCCACCCGCGCGCCTTTCGCGGCGCAACCGGCTGGCAAGGGTCACATCGAATCGATCGAGGTCATCACCGCGATCCTCGACGAGAACGACAGGGTGGCGGCACACAACCGCACCCACTTCGATGGCCACGGCGTGCTCGCGATCAACCTGATGTCGTCGCCGGGCTCCGGCAAGACCTCGCTGCTCGAGGCGACCATCAAGGCGCTCGCGGGCGAGCTGAAGATCGCCGTGATCGAAGGCGACCTTGCGACGGAGAACGATGCGGCGCGCATCCGCGCGTGCGGCGTCCCCGCCATCCAGATCACGACGGGCAATGCCTGTCATCTCGACGCACAGATGGTGCACGACGCCCTGCACGACCTGCCGCTCGACGGCCTCGACGTCTTGTTCGTCGAGAACGTCGGCAACCTGGTGTGCCCCGCAAGCTTCGATCTCGGCGTGCACCGCAACCTCACGCTGCTGTCGGTGCCCGAAGGGGACGACAAGCCGGCGAAGTACCCGGTGATGTTCCGCGGCGCGGACCTGACGCTGATCACCAAGGTCGACCTGCTGCCGCACATCGAGGAGTTCAGTGTGGCGCGTGCGCGTGACTCGCTGCGCCAGGTGGGTTTCCGGGGCGACATCATCGAGCTCACGCGGCGTGGCGGGCCGGGCTTCGAAGCCTGGCTCGGCTGGCTGCGCGGCGAGATCGCTGCACGCCGCGCGGCCGCGGCCTGAGTCGCGCAAGGGGGGGGTAATGACATGACCACTGCCGTCGAATGGCTCGAACGCATCCGCGCGTTGCCGTTGCCGCCGACCATCAAGGTCATGAACGTCTGTGGTGGTCACGAGCGTTCGATCACCACGGCCGGCTTGCGCAAGGCGATCCCGTCGAACATCGAACTGGTGCCTGGCCCGGGTTGCCCGGTCTGCATCTGTCCTGAAGAAGACATCTACGAGGCGATCCAGCTGGCGCTGCACGAAGGCGTGATCCTCGTGGCCTATGGCGACATGCTGCGTGTGCCGGTCAACGCGCCGAAGAGCGAGCCGCGCTCGCTCGAGCAGGCCAAGGCGGCGGGCGCCGACGTGCGTCCGATCGCGAGCCCGACCGAGGCCGCGAAGATCGCGAGAGAGAACCCGACGCGCAAGGTCGTGTTCCTGGCTGCGGGTTTCGAAACGACGACGGCCCCGGCGGCAGCCCTGCTGGCGCAGGGCGCGCCGACGAACCTGCTGTTCCTGATGTCGGGCCGCCGCACGTGGCCCGCCGTCGAGATGCTGCTCGGTTCCGGGCAGGCGGGTTTCGAGGCGCTGATCGCGCCCGGTCACGTCGCCACGGTGATGGGCCCCGAGGAATGGGAGTTCGTCCCGCAAAAGTACGGCATTCCCACTGCGGTCGCGGGATTCGCGCCGGACTCGCTGCTTGCCGCCCTGTATTCCGTGCTGCGGCAGAAGCTCGAGGGCAAGTGCTTCCTCGACAACTGCTATCCGCAGGTCGTGCGGCCAGGCGGCAACGCCACCGCGAAGCGCTACATCGACGAGACGATGGACATCAATGACGGCAACTGGCGCGGCATCGGGCCGATCCCGGCGTCGGGCTACGTGCTCAAGCCGCAACACGCGGTGAACGATTCACGCGTGCAGTTGCCTTCGTACACCGAGATGTCGCGCAAGCGCGCCGGCGAAATGCCGCCAGGCTGCGACTGCGCCAGGGTCGTGCTCGGCCGCATCTATCCGAACGAATGCCGGCTCTACGGCGCGGCCTGCACGCCGCGACATCCGATCGGGCCGTGCATGGTCTCGGACGAGGGCGCCTGCCGCATATGGTGGGCCGACGGCGTCCGCGAAAGCGTCTGGCAGGGCCGCAAGGCTCAAGAAGCCTGACGGCGCAAGGCAGCAGGGCAGGATGGCGCAACCGGCACCGGCCGTAGTCACGCGACGGCTGCTGCTGACGGGCCGCGTGCAAGGCGTGGGCTTCCGTCCGTTCGTCTACCGGCTCGCGCATGAACTCGGCCTCGACGGCTTTGTGCGCAACCTGCGCGGCGACGTCGAAGTCGTGCTGCACGGTCCGGTCGCAACGATCGATCACTTCGCGCGCGACGTGATCGAGCGGGCGCCGCCGCTCGCACGTCCGGTGCTTGCCGGGCAGTCCACCGTCGCAACGCCGGCCGAGCCCGGTTTTCACATTGCTTCCAGCAGTGCCGCGCTGCACCCGCAGATCTCGGTACCGCCGGACTTCTTCTGCTGTCCCGATTGCCTCGCGGAGCTGGCGCGTCCCGGTGATCGCCGGCATCGCTACGCCTTCATCAACTGCACGCAATGCGGACCGCGGTACACGCTGATCGAGGCGCTGCCGTACGACCGTCCCAACACGACGATGCGCGCATTCCCGTTGTGCGACGCGTGCCGCGCGGAATACGAAGATCCGCTCGATCGACGCTTCCATGCGGAGCCCGTGGCCTGCCCGGTGTGCGGGCCGCACCTGGAATTTGTATCCCCCGACGTAACGCATCCTGGGGAGGGCGACGACAGTGCGCTCGCCGCTGCCGTGGCTGTGTTGCGCGACGGTCGCGTGCTGGCCGTCAAGGGCATCGGTGGCTATCACCTGATGTGGGACGCGCGCAGCGAGGCAGCCGTGACGCGACTGCGCGAGCGCAAGCATCGCCCGGACAAACCACTCGCGGTGATGTATCCGTGGCGTGGCCAGGACGGACTGGATGTCGTCCACGACGAGTTCGATCCGGAACCTGCCGCACGTGCAGCCTTGCTCGATCCGGCGCGATCGATCGTGCTCTTGCGCGCACGTTCGCGCACGGGACTTGCGCCGAACATCGCGCCGGGCCTCGCAGAGGTCGGTGTCTTCCTGCCCTACAGCCCGCTGCACCAGTTGCTGCTGGACGAGTTCGGCGGGCCGTTGGTCGCGACGTCCGGCAACGTGAGCGGCGAACCCGTGCTGACGTCTGCAACGGAAGCACAGGAGCGTCTCGCCGGGGTGGCGGACGCCTTCCTGCACC
>JBAVIQ010000033.1:0-6494 GCA_049687035.1 Steroidobacteraceae bacterium | reverse complement strand
GCGAGATACGAGCGCAGCGACTGCCACCAGCGGCGTCCGCGCCGCCAGCGCACCAGATCGAGCGTGTCGGCATGCTGGCGGTCGGTCTCGAATTCGGCACGCAGCCGGGCCGCGAACGCAGCGGACGGTATCCGCAGCAGCAGCTCGAAGTTGATAAGCAGGCTGCGCACGTCGAGGTTGCTTGAACCCACGTACACGACGTCGTCGAGCACCAGCGCCTTTGCATGGACGATCTGCGGCCGGTAGCAGTAGATCCTGAGACCGGCCCGCAGGTAGCGCGTGAACATCCGCTCGCTGGCCCAGCGCGAGACCGCCACGTCGCTACCTTCGCCGAGCATGATCTCGGCCTCGCCACGTCGCGCGGCATCCCGGATCGCGGCGCCGATACGCCGCGACGGCAGGAAGTACGCGGCCCAGGCCTGCATCCGGCGCGCGGCACGGATGTCGAACAGCAGCCGCCGACGCAGCTCGGCCGTCGGGCAGCCCGGCCCGGAGAGCAACAACTCGGGCTCTCCCTGCGCGTCAACGGCAAGCCGCCGGCCCGTGCGCCAGAAATCGCGGAACTCGCGTCGACCGAAGGCGGATAGGTCCCACATGCGGGCGAAGCTCTCGGCGAGCGTGTCCACCACCGGCCCGTCCACGCGCACGGCGAAGTCGCGCCAGCCGCCCTCGAGGCCGTCGCCGTCGTACGCGTCGGCGATGTTGAGTCCGCCGATCACGGCCTCACCGTCCGCACGCAGCAACTTACGGTGGTTGCGGAAGCTGACGCGCAGCAGGCGCTTCGGGTTGAACCAACGCAGTTCGCCGCCGGCCGCAAGCAGCGACGTGAAGTAGCCCTGAGGCAGCGTGTCCGACCCGTACGCGTCCACCAGCACCCGCACGCGGACCCCACGGCGCGCCGCGGCGGTCAATTCGGCCAGGAACCGGTCGCCGACCGCACCAGCCTCGTAGATGTAGGTCTCGAGCTCGACTGCGGTCTGCGCCTGTCGCACCAGGCGCCACATGCAGGTGTAGGCGGCGCTGCCGCCCGCGAGCAGCTCAGGAGCAGGGGCGAGAGCGCGGTGTTCGATGTCGGCCATCGGCCGATGGTGCCTGCCATCGGCGGTGGCGCGCCAGCGCGGGCTGCGCCCCTCAGGCGGGATTCAGCTGCGCCTGCGAGCCGTGCCGTCGCAGCGTGTGGCGGCGTGCTCGGTTCATGCGCCGGCTCCGCAGCACCTTCTCGAACGCGGCCGGTACCGAGCGGTACAGGTCGGCGTCCACGTCGCTGCCGACGATCGAGGTGCCGTCGGTGAACTGAGCGTGCACGAGACAGCCCTTGTCCGGGCCCCCCCGCAGGCCGTTTACGTCGAACAGGCGTACGGACACCCGGGTAATGCCGGCGCCGAGCGCCTGGGCCAGGCGAGCAATCTCGCGATGGACCGCATTGCTCAGCGACTCGGTGAGCTTGAAGCTGCGGGCATGGACGTCGACTTTCATGGCGATTCCTCTCCTGTCTGGTTCCCGGCAAATCCTACGGGCGACCAGAGACAGAATAAATGAGAAAATAAATACACCAGACTTCGAGAAAAACTGATGAGCGCACGACCCGCGGGACGCATCAATCTCAAGCACCTGCACTACTTCCACGAGGTCGCGCGCGAGGGCTCGCTGACGGGCGCCGCGCGCCGCCTGCACCTTGCGCCGCAGACCTTAAGCTCGCAAGTGCGCGAGTTGGAGCAATCGCTCGGCCGAAAGCTGCTGGAGCGGGTTGGCCGGCGCCTGGTGCTGACGCCCGACGGCGAGGTGGCGCGCGACTATGCAGAGTCGATCTTCGCCCTCGGCACGGAACTGCGTCGCGTGATGGCCGGCCGCGCCGAACCACGCCGCCTTGGGCTGCGTCTCGGCGTCATCGACAGCGTGCCGAAGCTGCTGACCGCGCGCGTGCTGGCGCCACTGCTCGAGCGCCACCGCGACCGCATCGAACTCGACTGTGTCGAAGGCAGTGTCACCGGGCTACTCGGGCGGCTCGCTGCGCATCAGCTCGACGCGGTGCTGGCGGACCAGCCCATGCCACCGCACCTGGCGCGCTCGATGCGCGGGCGGCTGCTGCTGAAGTCGGGCCTGAGCTTCGTCGCGGCGCCACAGGTGCGCAAGGCGCTGCGCGGGGATTTCCCCGCCTGTCTCGATGGTGCACCGCTGATCGCCAGGTCCGTCCAATCACCGCTCAGCATTGCGATAGATGCCTGGCTCGCCGAGCGCGGAGTCACGCCGCGCGTCGTGGCGCGGTGCGACGACAGCGCGTTGATAAAGGTGTTCGCACAGCGCGGCCTCGGCATCGCCTGCGTGCCGACCGTGATCGAGTCCGACGTCGCCAAGCAGTTCGGGCTGCGACGCGTCGGGCGCGTGCCGGAGTTGAGCGAGCCGCTGTACCTGATCCGCCCGGCCGGACGCCACGTGCATCCGCTGCTCCAGGAGATCGAGGCGGACGCGGCCGAGGGCGCGTCTTGACGCCTGCCTCGCGACACGCGGTCCGCGGTCGCCCCGTTGACGGTCAGCGCGGGTTCGGGAGCCAGCGTCCGGCGGGTCCGATCGTGCAGTAGACTGCGGACTCCGTCACCCGACCGGACTGGCCGCCGTCATGCTGACCCACGTCCTGTTCTTCGTGCTTGGTCTCGCAGCCTTGATCGCCGGCGCAGAGTCGCTGGTACGCGGAGCCTCCCGGATCGCGCTGTCGCTCGGCATCTCGCCGCTCGTTGTCGGCCTGACGATCGTCGCGCTGGGCACGAGTTCGCCGGAAGTGGCCGTGTCGGTGGGCGCCGCGCTCAGCGGCAACACCGACATTGCCGTCGGCAACGTGGTGGGCAGCAACGTCTTCAACGTGCTGTTCATCCTCGGGCTCAGCGCCGTGATCACGCCGCTGGTCGTGCATTCGCAGATCATCCGCCAGGAGGTGCCGATCATGATCGGCGCCTCGGTGGTGCTCGGGATCATGATCGTCGATGGCGCGCTCGGACGCTCGGAGGCAGCCCTCCTGCTCCTGCTGCTGGTCGTCTATGTCCTCTTCCTTTTGCGCCAGTCGCGCGCCGAGACCGCGGAGATCCGCGACGAGTACGCCGGCAGCATCCGCCCCTCGAGTGCGTGGGACAGCCACTGGGCCGTTCAAGTCCTGCTGATCGCGGTCGGCCTCGGCCTGCTGGTGCTCGGATCGAACTGGCTGGTCGACTCGGCGGTGGCCTTCGCGCGTGCCCTGGGGGTGAGCGACCTCGTGATCGGCCTGACGATCATCGCCGCGGGCACGTCCATGCCGGAGGTCGCCACGTCGGTCATGGCTGCGATCCGTGGCGAGCGCGACATCGCGGTTGGCAACGTGATCGGCAGCAACACGTTCAACATCCTCGGCTGCCTCGGCCTGTCCGGAGTCGTGAGCCCGACCGGTCTCGGTATCGCCCCTGCGGTGCTCAACTTCGACATCTGGGTCATGATTGCGGTGGCGATCGCCTGCCTGCCGGCGCTGCTCCTCCGCCGGCAGATCGGCCGCAAGCGTGGTCTGCTGTTCCTTGCCTACTATGCGGCCTACGTCGTCTACCTGATCCTCGGCGCGCAACAGCACGACGCGCTCGACGAATTCTCGACCGTGATGGTGAGCTTCGTGTTGCCCATCACGGTCGTCACGCTGGTGGCTATGGTGGTGCGCCAGCAGGAGTCGCGGTCCGGGCCGGACGGCTGACTGCCTCGTGCGGAGCCGCGGCTACGACTGCGGGGTTGGCCGCGCGCGCCGCCGGAACACGATGCAGAGGGCGGAGTCCAGAAAGCCGCCGAGCGGGATGCTCGTGAAGTCGATCTGGAAGCTCTGGGCGCGCGGGTAATGGCGAGAGAGAAAGCCGTCGTAGAGCGGTAGCAGCACGCGTTGCGCGCCGCGTCGGCGCCGGTCAGCCGTAGACACCCCGCAGCTTGCGGGTCTCACGCACGCCGACCGTGGGCCCCAGGTGCGTCATCCAGGCCTGTGCGAAGCCGGGCACCTCGTCCCGCAGGAAAGACGCTAGCGCGCGGCACCGCCGTCGACCCTCGTGCGTGGCGCGCTTGCGAAATGTCGAGCGTCACAGGCACGCCGAGCGGCGGGCGTGCATCGCACAGGCCAGTGCTAAGCCGACCGGGTAGCGCGGAAATAGGGGAAAGGACAGTCTTGGCGCGATTGCGACTCGAAGACCACGTCGCTGCGGTGCCGCAGTGCCTGGTAGAGATTCTCCGTCACCAACGTCTCGGCGCCCCGCGCGGTGTCCTCGCCGAGCCGGGATGCACGGTTCATCTCGTCGCCCATCGCGAGATTCGGACCGATCGAATACACGTTGCCGTAGCCGATGCCGACGGCGCACTGTGCCGGATCATCCGTCGCGAAGGCGCTGTCGTTGAACAGCGCGATCCGGCGATGCATCTCCAGAGCCGCATCCAGCGCCTTGCCAGGATCGTCGAACAGTGCGACCAGGTCGTCGGCAAAGGCACGAATCAGCCATGGGTCATGCTCACGCAACACCGGGACGCAGACTTTCTGTGCGTCCAGGATCCGCAGAAACGCGTGCGCGTGTCTTCCCTCGAAGCAGCTGACCGTGAAGCCGGTCAGGTCGAGCACCAGGATGGCCTTGCGGTGCAGGTACTTCGCGTCCAGCTCGGCGCGGCTCATGCGGCCGGCCTGGAACGCCAGGAGGTCGCTATAGACCTCCTCTGTCCAGCCGTTGTGACAGGCGAGTTCCGCCGGCTGATCGAGCAACGGGAACGGATAGGCCCGGCGCATGTCCACCTCGCGATCGCAAACCTAGGTCATGACATGAAAGACGCACGGCTGTCCGTCGGCCGCCTCGCGACTTCCCAATTCCGCAACCAGTGCACCTCGGTGCGGATGGAGCCATCGGCAAGCAGCTCGAGCCACCGATAGCCAGGGGGCCGCAGGTCCATGATGCAATCCTCGGTGTCCGGCGTGAACTGCGCGCAGGTCGAAGGCGTCGTCAGGATTCGCAGCCGGCCAGCCCGGGCATCGAAGGCCTGGTGCACGTGACCGGCAAGCACCGCCCGGACAGTCGGGAAGCGCTCCACCACGCGGAGCACTTCGGTGCCGTTCTGCAAACCGACGGCGTCGAGCCAGGCGCTGCCAACGGGCACCGGCGGGTGGTGCAGGCACACCAGCACGTGCCGTTCGGCGGCGGTGCGCAACTCGACCTCGAGGCGCTCCAGCTCGGGCGCCGCTACGCGACCGGACGGGTCGCGCGGCACGTGACTGTCGAGCAGCACGACTGCCCAGTCGCCAAACCCAGCGCGGCCGCAGTACTGGAACCCGTCGGACCCAAGCATGCGTGCCATGAGGGCAGGCGCGTCGTGGTTGCCCGGCAGGCAGAGAACGGGCACGCCCCAGCCCTGCAACTGGCTGCGGAGATGGGCGTAAGCCGCGCTGCTGCAATCATCGGCAATGTCGCCCGTCACCAGGATTGCGTCGGGCAGCACCGGACTGTCGCTGCGCGCCTGCTGCAGGACGCTGCGCAGGGACAGCGACGTGTTGACGTCGTAGAGTTCGCCCGACTCGTCGCCAAGCAGGTGCGGGTCGGTCACGTGCAGCAGACGGACCACGCGGGAGTTCATCGCGAGCCAGCAGACCTTGCGGCCGCCCCTCCGCGCCAGCGATTCGAGCGGCGCGCCGGGCACTGCCGCCAAGTCGGTGTAGCGATGCGCATTGCTTCCCCCGTCGCGAGCGTCCGCGTGCACTGGTAGCATGCGCTGCCGCGGTGCGCTGCCCGTGCCGGCAACGATGAGTTTGTTCCTGCTTGCCAGTGTACACACAAACAAGAGCAGGGCTCGGCGGCGAAGATCGCGTAAAGAAGCAGTTGTCATGCAGCATCAGGACGCCCGCCGATCCATGGTTGCCTTTTCGCTGAGCGAACCGCTGCTGGCGCTGCGCACCGTGCTGGCAGCGGGCCCGCTGCGTCGCTTGTTGCTGGCTTACCTCGTATTCAATACGGCTGAGTGGGCAGTCTGGGTCGCGGTGCTGGTCTTCGCCTATGAATACGGTGGTACGACCGCGACAGCCCTCGCAGCGGTAGCGCAGCTGCTGCCGGCCGCGATCATCGCGCCGCTGGCTGCTTCGTTCGGCGATCGTGCCCCGCGTGAGCGACTGCTGTCCTGGACTTACCTGCTGCAGGCCGCAATGATGGCGGTGACCGTCCCGCTGTTCATGCTGGATGCGTCCCTGCCGTTGATTCTCGTCGGGGCGGCACTGGTCTCCGTGTCGATCAGCCTGAGCAGACCGGTCTACCTGGCGGCGCTGCCTGCCTTTGCCGGCAATACAGCTCAGCTCACCGCGGCGAACAGTGTTTCGACCATGGCCGAAAGCCTGGCGTTGCTGGTCGGCCCGGCCATCGCTGCGGCAGTCACCGCGCTTGCAGGCACGTGGCAGGTGTTCGGACTGTTCGCAATCGGTCAGCTCCTTGCCGCGCTGCTCGTGCGGCGGCGAACCCATGCACGCCCAGGGA
>JBAVIQ010000032.1:0-1858 GCA_049687035.1 Steroidobacteraceae bacterium | reverse complement strand
GCATGTAGCCGATGGTGTAGATGTGCACCATCAGCGACACGAACGTCACCACCACCATCATCAGGGCGCTCAGGCGGTCGATCAGGAAGCCGACCTCCATGTGGATGCCGTCACTTACGAGCCAGGTGTAGACCGGGCCGTCGAACACCGTCGCGCCATCCAGCAGCCCCAGCAGTACCTTGATCGACAGCGCACAGGATACGGCGACGCCCGCGATCGCGAGGCTGTGCGTCGCCGCACGACCGATACGCTGACCGAGGAACCCCGCGATGATCGCTGCGACCAGCGGCGCCAGGACGATGATGAGCAGCGTCTGTTCCACGGCTCAGCCCCTCATCGAGTCGAGGTCTTCGACGTTGATGCTGCGCCGCTCACGGAACAGCACGACCAGGATCGCCAGGCCGATCGCGGATTCGGCGGCAGCAACCGTCAGGATGAAGAACACGAACACCTGCCCGGACAGGTCGCCGAGGTAATGCGAGAAGGCGATGAAGTTGAAGTTCACCGACAGCAGCATGAGCTCGATGCACATGAGCAGCAGCAGCACGTTCTTGCGGTTGATGAAGACGCCCGCAACCGCGAGGCTGAACAGGATTCCGGACAGCAGCAGGACGTGCGACAGCGGGATCATTGCCTGGTCTCCGCGTCCATCTTGACGATGCGCACACGGTCCTTCGCCCTGACTGCAACCTGCTTGCCGATGTCCTGGACCTTTTGCCCCGGACGGTCACGCATGGTGAGAGTGATGGCCGCCACGATCGCGACCAGCAGGATGACTGCGGCGATTTCGAACGGGTACAGGTACTGCGTGTAGAGCAGGTGTCCGAGTTCCTGCGTGTTCGAATAACCTTCGGCCCGGTTGACGACCGCTGCGGCCGCGTCGTCCAGACCGAGCTTGCGCACATAGACCACGAGTCCGATCTGCGCCACGACGATCAGTGCGATCAGCGCGCCGAGCGGCGCGTAGCGCGTGAAGCCCTGGCGGAGCTTCTCGACGTCGACGTCGAGCATCATCACCACGAACAGCCACAGCACCATCACCGCGCCGACGTACACGACGACCAGGGTAAGCGCGAGGAACTCGGCGTCGAGCAGCAGCCAGATCACAGCACTGTTGAGGAAGGCCGCGACCAGGAACAGCGCGCAGTGCACCGGGTTGCGCGCCGTGATGACGCCGAGCGCGGTCAGCACGAGGATCGCGCCGAAGACGTAGAAAAGGACGTTGACGATCATTCGGTGTCGCCTCGGTCAGCGGTAGCGCGCGTCGGCGGCCTTGTCGGCCGCGATCATGGCTTCGTAGCGCTCGCCCATTGCGAGCAGCTTGTCCTTGGTCATGATGTTCTCGCCGCGGTTTTCCATGTGGTACTCGTGGATGCGGGTCTCCACGATCGCATCGACCGGGCAGGCCTCCTCGCAGAAGCCGCAGTAGATGCACTTGAACAGGTCGATGTCGTAGCGCGTCGTGCGGCGCGTGCCGTCGGCGCTGACGTCGGACTCGATCGTAATGGCGAGCGCCGGGCAGACTGCCTCGCAGAGCTTGCAGGCGATGCAGCGCTCCTGGCCATTGGCGTAACGGCGCAGCGCATGCAGGCCGCGATAGCGCGGCGACTGCGGGGTCTTCTCTTCCGGGTACTGGATGGTGAACTTCGGCGCGAAAAATGCGCGCAACGTCACCCGCAGGCCCTGCAGCAGTTCCCAGAGGAAGAATGTCTTGATGAAGCTGCGCACGCTCTCGCTACCTCAGGCGGCCCACGGACCGATCTTGCCGACCCACATCGCCGCCTCGGCACAAAGCCAGACCAGCGTGACTGGGATGAACACCTTCCAGCCGAGCCGCATGATCTGGTCGTAGCGGTAC
>JBAVIQ010000031.1:0-5180 GCA_049687035.1 Steroidobacteraceae bacterium | reverse complement strand
GTTCCTCGACTCGCTCACGCAGCGTCATGGGCCGAAGTCTAAACCGGCCCGCCGATGAATTCCGCAACCGGAATCAGCGGACCGTGAACTGCGTGCACTCCGCGGCTGCGCCGGCCGGGGTCGCCGCCACCTGGGCCGACAGGTCGCGGACGGTCTGCTGCAGCACGGGTTGCAGCGGATCGTCGGCCGCCACGTGAACCACGCCTTGCTGCAACAGCAGGCGAGCCGCTTCTGGGCAACCCAATTGCGCCAGGGCCTCGGCACGATTGTTGAGCGCGGCGGCCTGCGCAGGATCGTCGGCGAGGACTGCGCGGTACCAACGTTCGGCTTCGGCCCACTCGCCTGCGGCAGCGGCGAGGTTGCCGAGACCGAGGCGCGGGAGCGGCGCTTTGGGCCAGAGCCCTGCTGCGGCCGCGTACGCAGCCTTGGCGGCGCCAGGATTCCCCGCGGTCTCGAGCGCTGCCGCCGCACTCATGTAACGCCCCGGATCCGGACGCGCCGGCATCGTGCCGGGTTCGAGCAGGACGAGTCCCCAGTGCCCGCCCCGGTCCCACGTCGATTTGAACAATGACGCACGCAGGGCCTGGCGCTCGTCGGTACCGGAACGGAGCAGCAATTGCCCGCGTGCCTGGTCGTAACCGATGACAACGGCGTAGTGCCAGTACGGCCACGGACCCATGCCGAGCTGCTGCAGCACGAGTGCCGGTCGCCCTGCGGCGACCTCCGCCAGCAAGTCGGACAACGACGGGCCGGTTTCGTACGCGAGCAATCCGCGTGCCCGCGCCGCAGCGGCAAGCTCCGGTTGCAGCGAACCCTGGCGGCCCGGCAGGTAGACCTCGGTTGCCAACGCCGCAGGATCGACTTTGCGCCCCGCTGCACCTAGCACCGTTGCCAGTGCTGCAGGACCACACTGATGCTCGGTCTGCGGATAAAAGGGCGTCGCCGTGAGCTCGACCTGGCCAGGCAACTCTGCAGGCAACTGCGCGAGCCGCGACGGCCCAGCACAACCGACGAGCAGCAACAAAACCAGCAGGAGCGCGAGCACGGCCCACGCGCGTCCGCGACTCATGGTCGAAATGGGCACTGCAGCCGTGCTGCGACGGCGCCTCAGGTCTTCTTGAAGATGTCGATCACGCCGACGAGTTCGAGAATGATCAGGACCAGGAATACGATGCCGATGACCGCCAGTGCGTCGCCGCCGGCGGGCATCTGTTGCATGCGATCAGCAAGCGATTGCAGTTCCGAGTCCGTGAGCCGCGCAACACGGGCATCGACCGCTGCCGGATCGACACCCATGGCTGCCATCTGGTTGCGCACCTGCTCGCGCGCGAGCGCCGAGTTCACTATCGCCAGGTCCTGCGCGCGCGTGCCCGAGGCTTCCACGGCCTGCAGCGTACCGACGAGTGCGGCCTGCGAAACCTGCGGCGAGGCGAGGTTCAGCAACGCCAGGCACAACGCATAAACGAAGATCTTGTTTCGCATGTCACCCCTCCAGAGGCTCGAAAATCACAGAAGATATGCGCACCCAGGCGCTTGCACGTATCGTACGCGGCATTCTCCTGCACAAGGAGACGCAGTTCTCGGTTCGACGCTCAGCCGAAGACTGTGCGCAGCAATTGCGCATAGGCACCCGGGTCGGTCACCAGGACGAAAACCAGGCCGACCAGCGCGCCGATCAGGTGCGCGTCGTGATTGATCTTCTGTCCCGCCATGCCACCGGAAAAACGACCGCCTTCCTTTGCATACCAGGAATAGGCGACGTACGCGACGGCAAACAAGGGCGCGGGAATCGGCACCGGTATCGGCAGGATAAAGAGCTTCATCGACGGGAAATACACGATCGCCGCGAACAGCACGGCCGCGATCGCCCCGGATGCGCCGAGCGTGGCGTACTGCGGATCATTGCGGTGCTTGAAGTACGTCGTGCTCACCGCAAGCGCGAGGCTGCCAAAGTACAGCAAGCCGAACTCGACGACGCCGATCCGGCGCTCGAGCAGGAAAGCGAAGAACCAGAACGTCATCATGTTGAAGATGAGGTGCATCAGGTCGCCGTGCACGAAGCCGTGCGTGATGACCGTGTAATAGACGCCCCGGCGCTGCGTGTCGTAAGGCCGGAAGACGAGTCGTCCCATCAGTCGCGGCGCGGCATAAAGCGCCACTAGGCTCACGACGATCGTCGCACCGAAGATCAGCAGTGCAATGCTCATGGGTGGGCCGGCCTCGCGCGCGGGTGGCTGCAAGCCACGGCGTCAGTGCTTCACGTAAATCAGCTGCGAGGTGTCGTAGCCCAGCGTCTTCGCCTTCGCCACGAGCCGCTCGACTTCCGCCCTGGGCGGCGTCGGCGTGCGCGACAGGATCCAGAGATAAGAACGGCTCGAGCCCGCGATCAACGCGTGCTGATAGCCGGGGTCGAGGTCGACGACGTTATAACCGCCGTAGAAGGGACCGAAAAACGAGACTTTGAGCGCGGCAACGTCCGGCTTGCCGAGAAACCTGGCCTTGCCGCGGGCCTCGCTCCACTCGCCTTTGTCCGCGCGGTAGCCGCGGTTCAGCACGGATACCGTGCCGTCCGGCTGCAGCTGGTAGGTGGCGGTGACCTGTTCCATGCCGCGCTCAAAGCGGTGATCGAGCCGGGCCACCTCGTACCAACGGCCCATGTACCGCTCGACCTGGAAACCCGTGACGGGCTCGATGCCCTCCGGCACGCCGACGCAACCCGCGATGAACGCGATTACGACGAGCGTAAGCACCCGGGCCTGAAAAAGTCTGCGCATGAACGTGGCTTCCTGCAACTCCAGGGTTTGGTATACACATGCCGGGGCCGGCATGCCATCCTTTCGCGCGGTTCAGGCTTACGGAGTCGACGTTGCGGCCACGCCTTTCGCACGCGGCGGGATTTTCGCGATGCGGGCGGCGGCCTCGGCCTTGACCCGCTGCAGCAAGGCGTGATCGCGCCGCAACTCCTCGGCGCGTGCATTTTTTTCTGCAACGAGAGCATCGCTCAGCAGCGCACCGAACGTGCGCAAGGGTGCGATCTGGAAGCCGTGCTTGCGGAACAGCCGATAGATTTCCTTGACCTTCCCGGGCGGCACGTCGCGCCCGAGCGTGAAGGATTCAAAGCGCCCCTCCATTGCCAGCAACGCGGCCTCCGCGAGGCAGGCGTAGGCAACTCCCGGGGGCAGTCCGATGTCGAAACTGAACTCGACGGGACCCGGAATCAGCACCTCACCGCTCTCGACCACGAGCACGTCCGGGCGCGTCGCGGCCTCCTCCGCGGAGATGTCCGGCGGCAGCGCCACGTCGAGGATGACCGCGCCAGGCTTGCACTGGCTGACGTCGAGCACGCGCTGGCCGAACGCCGATGTCGCCGTCACGATCAGGTCGCAATCACCGACCCAGCGCGTCGTCGTGGTGTCGAGTTCGACGTGGGTGCCGGGCGTCTCCTCCAGGATCTTCTGCTTGAGCGCAGTGAGCCGGTCCGGCTCGATCGACACGAGCACCACGTCGTGCACGGCTGCCGCCAGCAGGCGTGAACAGACCGAGCCGATCGAGCCCGTCGCTCCGACCACCATGGCCTTGGCGTGCGACAGATCCGCCCACCCCATTCTTCGCGCCGTGAGTTTGGCCGTCTCGAGCGTGGCCGCGATCGTGAGACTGTTGCCGGTCGTGACCGGGATCGACGCACGCCGCGCCACCGTGACGCCGGCATCCCCAACCACTTTCGTGAATGCGCCGAGGCCGACGATCTGCGCACCATGCGCGGCCGCGTCGCGCACGGCTTGATCGAGTCTGCGATACGTGAACTCAGGCGGACGGCTCAGCATCTGGCGCGGTGTCGCGCCGAGCGCGTAGATCAATCCTTTGACCTGTTGGCCCGTGGTCGGCGAAACGCCGCCTTCGACGCGACCGACACGTGAGGCGGGCATGTAGGCGGCGGTTGTTTCGACCAGCGAGCGCGGCAGATGGCGGGTCCAGCGATAGCGCGGATGATGCGCGAGGTAGTCGATGGTCAGCGGATGCAGGACGAACGCGAACCGGTTGGCGCTTTTCGCGTCAACGGTTGCCCTCGCCGGTTTCTCCCTCGTCACGGTCACGCCGCGGACCCCTGACCCTTGGAGTGACATTGTTGTGCCGTCGTGCGACACCGCCCATTCGTAATGCCCCTTAGGGCTCCCGCTGACGAAACTTCAGGCCACCCGCGTTCCCGGGCTTCCTGGGCATGATCGTGGCGTAGAAATCGCGCAGCACCTGCAGGTCCTGCTCTTCGTTCCCTGTCATGCGCAAATAGCGGTCGATGCCGACCTGCTTGCGCCCGTAATCGATGTAGCCCAACCCGATAGGCACGTCGGCCGCGAGGGCCAGCTGATAGAAGCCAGACTTCAGGTATTCGCCATGCGAGCGCGTGCCTTCGGGAGCCACCGCGATCCACAACCAGTCGCGCTGGCGCATTTCTTCGACCATCGACGCCACGAAACCGGTCCTTTCGCGACGATTGATGGGCAAGCCGCCGATCGCCAGCAGCAGGCGCCGGAACGGCCAGCGGAACATCTGGTCCTTGCCCATCCAGTGGGCCGGAAGATCGTGGCCCAGCTTGAACAGCACGCCGATCGGGAAGTCCCAGTTGGAGGTGTGCGGATAGACCATGATCAGGCCCCGCGGCTCCGGCGGCCACGTCAGCGAGGTGCGCCAGCCGAACAGCCGGAGCAGGCCCAGGCAGGCCTTGCGGAGAATCTGCATCAACACTCTTTGATCTGCATGAAGCACTGCTTTTTAGCATAGCCGACCAAGCGCTTGTACCGAGCAGTGCACTGGATCAGAGTGCGACGGGCATCGCGGAACCAGGTGACGACGATCCGTCGTTCTCGTTCTGCAGCGCAGGGGGACGCACGCTTGGATCCAGACCGTCTGCTGGTTCGTGAACTCGGCCTGCGCCAGCTCACCGCGCACATCTTCAACTACACCGTGGGCAGCGGCATCTTCGTATTGCCTGCAATTGCGGCTGCACAACTTGGTACCGCGGCGCCAATTGCCTACCTTGCGTGCGCTGCAGTGATGGCGTTCGTGGTGATGATATTCGCCGAGGCCGGCAGCCGTGTCACGGCAACGGGCGGTCCGTATGCGTACATCGAAGTTGGACTTGGTCCCTACTTCGGCCTGGTCGCAGGCATCCTGCTCAACGT
>JBAVIQ010000030.1:0-5340 GCA_049687035.1 Steroidobacteraceae bacterium | reverse complement strand
AGGCACGCCGATCTTCCGCAGGGCTTCCATTTTCCTGGCTGTCAGCGCGCCGTCGACCATGCCGTCGGCCAGCCACGGGAAGCGCGGCATGTTCGATTCCGGCACGACGTCGCGCGGGTTGAGCAGGTGCACGCGGTGCCAGTCGTCCGAGTACCGGCCACCGACGCGGGCGAGGTCCGGCCCCGTGCGCTTCGAGCCGAACTGGAACGGATGGTCGTACACCGACTCGCCCGGCAGCGAATACGGCCCGTAGCGCTCAGTCTCCGAGCGGAACGGCCGGACCATCTGCGAGTGGCAGAGATAGCAGCCCTCACGGATATAGACATCGCGGCCTTCGAGCCGCAACGCCTCGTACGGCTTGATCCCCGGCGCCGGGTTGGTGACCGACGCCTGGAAGTATAGCGGGACGATTTCGACCAGGCCGCCGACGCTGATCACCAGGGCGATCAGCACGCCGAGCACGCCGACTTTCTTTTCTACTGCATCGTGGTTCATGCGTGATTACCTTCAGGCGGGCTGCACGACAGGCGAATCCGCGGTCGTCGTCCGCGCCGCAACCGTCTTCCAGACGTTCCAGGCCATGAGCAACATGCCCGCGAAGACCAGAGTGCCGCCGGCGAGGCGGACCGCGTAGTACGGGTAGGTCGACTTGATCGACTCGATGAACGCGTAGGTGAGCGTGCCGTCCGCGTTCGTCGCGCGCCACATCAGGCCCTGCATCACGCCGGCGATCCACATCGACGTGATGTAGAGCACGACGCCGATGGTCGTCGTCCAGAAGTGCACGTCGATGAGCTTGACGCTGTACATCTGCTCGCGCCCGAAGAGCTTCGGGATCAGCGCGTACATCGTGCCGATCGAGATCATCGCCACCCAGCCGAGGGCGCCGGAATGGACGTGGCCGATCGTCCAGTCGGTGTAGTGCGAGAGCGAGTTGACGGTCTTGATCGACATCATCGGGCCTTCGAAGGTCGACATGCCGTAGAACGAGAGCGACACGATCATGAACTTGAGGATCGGGTCGGTGCGCAGCTTATGCCAGGCGCCCGAGAGGGTCATGATGCCGTTGATCATGCCGCCCCACGACGGCGCGAGCAGGATCAGCGAGAACACCATGCCGAGCGACTGCGCCCAGTCGGGCAGCGTCGTGTAATGCAGGTGGTGCGGGCCCGCCCACATGTACGTGGAGATCAGGGCCCAGAAGTGCACTACGGAGAGCCGGTAGGAATAGACCGGGCGGCCGGCCTGCTTCGGCACGAAGTAATACATCATGCCGAGGAACGCCGCGGTCAGGAAGAAACCGACAGCGTTGTGGCCGTACCACCACTGCACCATGGCATCCACCACGCCGGGGTAGATGCTGTACGACTTGGTCATCGACACCGGGATGGCCAGGCTGTTGGTGATGTGCAGCACGGCGATGGTGATGATGTACGCGGCGAAGAACCAGTTCGCGACGTAGATGTGCTTCACCTTGCGAGCCGCGAGCGTGCCGAAGAACACGATGGCGTACGCCACCCACACGATGGCGATCAGGATGTCGATCGGCCACTCGAGTTCGGCATACTCCTTCGAGGTGGTGATCCCGAGCGGCAGCGTGATCGCCGCCAGCAGAATGACCAGCTGCCAGCCCCAGAACGTGAACGCGGCGAGCTTGTCCAGGAACAGCCGCACGTGACACGTGCGCTGCACGATGTAGTACGAGGTGGCAAAGAGTGCCGACCCGCCGAACGCGAAGATCACCGCGTTGGTGTGCAGCGGGCGCAGCCGCGCGTAGGACAGGAACGAGTACGGGGGCAGCAGGTCGGGCCACAGCAGTTGCGCCGCGATCAGGACGCCGACGAGCATGCCGACGATTCCCCAGACCACGGTCATGATTGCGAACTGCCGGACCACCTTGTCGTTGTAGTGAGTGGCCGTCATTTTCTTCGGTCGCCTCGGAGAGGATGAGAATAGATGCCGTTCCGGCCCGGGGGGCGCAAAACGCCATGCGAATGCTAAAGATCACACATGCGCAGCGGCAGTAGGGACAGGAATCAAAGTTCCTACGTACTTTCCGAAGCGACTTCCCCGCATTGCGGGTTTAGAGGCCCCGTCGCACAGTAAATGCGCGGCAACACGCGTGCCACGTGGAAACACACCATGCAACGTCTCGATCGGATTCTGGCCGTGATCGATCCCACCGTGGATGTGCAGGTCGGTGCCGCGAAGGCGGCGCGACTGGCCCGGTTGAGCGGCGCCGCGCTCGAATTGTTCGTCTGCGACTTCGACCCCGCATTGACGGGGCAGCCGTTTTTCGACACCGACAAGTTGCGCCGGCTGCGCGAGGAGTTCATTGACGAGAGGGCGGCGCACCTCGAAGACCTGGCCGACGAGCTGCGCGCCGGCGGGCTCGACGTCACGACCCACGTGCACTGGGACAACCCGCTGTACGAGGGCATCCTGCGTCGCGTCGCGGAATTCGCACCCGATCTGATGGTCAAGGACACCCATTACCATTCGATGCTGCGTCGCGCGCTCTTCACCAATACGGACTGGAACCTGATCCGGCGCTGCCCGGTGCCGCTGCTGTTGAGCCGGACTGCGGACTGGTCCGCGCGGCCGCGCATTCTCGCGGCGCTCGATCCGGGCCATCACGGCGACAAACCGGCCGCGCTCGACCACGACATCCTCGACGCCGCGCAGTTCCTGGCGCGACTACTCGACGGGACGGTCGAGGCTGTGCATGCCTTCTTCCCTGCCGCACTGCTCGCTGCAACCACGGGGTTCGCCGGAGTGCCGCTCGCCCAGGAACTGAGCGTCGCGGACCTGCTCGAGTCCGAACGCACGCGCGTGTCCGCGGCGACGCGGGAGATCACGCAGGCGCACGGGTTGGGTGACAAATCCGTGCGGGTGCTGCAGGGATCGGCCTCCGAAGTGCTGCCGCGCGTCGCGACCGAAGACCACGTCGATCTCGTCGTGATGGGGGCCGTGTCGCGCCGCCGGCTGCGCGAGGTGTTCATCGGCAGCACGGCCGAGCGCGTGCTGGATCGGCTGCCGTGCGACGTGCTGGTCATCCGCTCGGCGGACTACCGCGAGAAGCTTCCTTTCTAGCACCGGTTCGCATTTCAGGGCACCGGCCGTCGCTGCAACGCGGCCGGACGTCACACTTCTGGCTGCCGCGCCGGTCGTATACTCGGCACGTCATGTCCACTGCCACTGTCCTACTCATCAGCGCCCGGCCTGCCGACAAGGCGCACGTTGCCGCAGCACTGGCCGCCATCCGCGGCCAGCCGTACCGGCTGGAGGTGGCGTCGTCGCTCGCGGAGGCGCTCAACCGTGTCAAGCACGGCCGCGTCGACGCGATCCTGTTGGAACTGACGCTGCCCGACAGCGAGGGTCTCACGACCTTCCTCCGCCTCCAGCCGAAAGCAGCGGACGTGCCGATCGTGGTCCTCCTCGGCGCGGGCGAAGAAGAAATCGGTGTCGAAGCCATTTCGCGCGGCGCGCTCGATTCCCTGCAGCGCGACAATCTCGGTGCAGCGCTGGTCGAGCGCGTGCTGCGGTACGCGACCGAGCGCACGCACACGATGCTGGCGCTGAAGGCGTCGGAACAGCGCTACCGCGAACTGTTCCAGAACGTCACGGCCGGCGTGTTCCAGACGACCACGGATGGCAAGTTCATGGCGGCGAATCCGGCGCTAGTGCGCATGCTCGGCTACGACTCCGAGGACGAACTGCTCGAGCTCGACATCGCCCGCGACATCTACATGGACTCGGGGCATCGCAGCAACTGGACCAGGGCGATGCAGGAGACCGGCGAAGTCCGCAACGCCGAACTCGTGTTGAAGCGCAAGGACGGCTCGAAGATCGTCGTCCTGGAGAATTCCCGTGCGGTGAACGATGCGGAAGGTCGCACGCTGTTCTACGAAGGCACCCTGACCGACATCACGGCCTCCCACGAACTCTCGCAGCAGCTGTCGTACGAGGCGAGTCACGATGCCCTGACGGGCCTGTCGAACCGCCGTGAATTCGAGCTGCGGCTGCAGCGCGCGCTCGAGATGTCGCAGGCGACAGGGGCGGAGCATGCGATGCTCTACCTCGATCTCGACCGCTTCAAGACGGTGAACGACACCAGCGGCCACGTTGCCGGCGACGAGTTGTTGCGCCAGCTTGGTGGAGTGCTGCAGCAGCGGGTTCGCGCGAACGACATCGTGGCGCGCCTCGGCGGCGACGAATTCGGCGTGCTGCTGCACAACTGCAAGCTCGAGGACGCACAGCAGATCGCCGCCAACCTGCTGAAGACCGTCGACGAATTCGAGTTCGTCTGGGGCACGAACAAGTTCTCGCTCGGCGTCAGCATCGGCCTCGTCGCGATCGACTCGCACTTCAAGCGCCTCACGCAGGTGATGAATGCGGCCGACTCCGCCTGCTACTCGGCCAAGGACTCCGGTCGTCACCGGGTGGCCGTGTACCAGGAAGACGCGCTGCTGGTCGAGCGGCGTCACGGTGAAATGGATTGGGTGGCACGCGCCAAGCGCGCGCTGGTCGAGAACCGGCTGTTTCTCGAGGCGCAGGAAATCCGTCCGCTGAGCCAGCCTCCCGGCACTGCACCACGCCTGCCCCATTACGAACTGCTGCTGCGCATGCGCGACGAGTCCGGCCGCGTCGTACCGCCCGGTGCCTTCCTGCCGGCGGTGGAACGCTACAACCTTTCGGTCCGCTACGACCGCTGGGTGATCGCGACGGCGATCGAATGGGCGCGGACGCACGCCGAGGATTTCAAGCGCATCTCGCGCATCTTCATCAACCTCTCGCGCGACAGCATCACCGATCCTGAGACGGGCGAGTTCATCCGCCAGAGCCTGGCAGCGAGCGGCGTGGATCCGCGCTGCGTCGGCTTCGAGACCGCCGAGAACATCGCGATCGGCAATCTCGGCAAGGCCAATGCGCTGATCATGGCCCTGCGGCGCATCGGGTGTTCGTTCGCGCTCGACGACTTCGGCAGCGGCGTGTCTTCGTTCGCCTACCTCAAGGCGCTGGGCGTCGATTACCTGAAGATCGACGGCATGTTCATCGGCAACATGTCGCAGGACCGCGTCGATTACGCCATGGTCCGCTCGATCAAGGAGATCGGGCACGTGATGGGCAAGATCGTGGTGGCCGAATCGGTCGAAAGCGAATCGGCGCTGCAGAACCTGCGCGAGATCGGCGTCGACTACGCGCAGGGATTCGTCATCGGAGCGCCCAGGGCGCTCGAGGAGATCGGGTCGGTGAGCGTGACCGACTTGCTCACGTAGCGGGCAAGTCGGAGGGTTGGGGGGTTAGTCGGAAGGGAGGAAGGGAGGAAGGGGAGGAAGG
>JBAVIQ010000029.1:0-1625 GCA_049687035.1 Steroidobacteraceae bacterium | reverse complement strand
GCATGAAGGACGACCTGCGCGGCCTGAAGGAGAACGTGATCGTCGGCCGTCTGATCCCGGCCGGTACGGGCTCGTTCTACCACCTGACCCGGCGCAAGCTGGCGGAAGGCGACCGGGCGTCGAGCGGCTTCGGCGACCTGGCGACGGGCGGGGCGTCGGCGGATTTCGATTCCGCGACGGCCGACGAGTCGGAGGCCCCCGCGGGCTGAGCGGGGGCCGGGGTGGGGGTACGTACAGTGTCAAGTTGACACGGTAGGGCCCCCTCCCTAGAATTTCGGCCCCTCGTTTGGGATGCTGCCGGCGATCCCCCCGTGCGGCATTCGTTTGAACCATATCGGGCCGCCGCAGGGCGGCCCGGTGTTTCCTGCTTGATGTAACGCGGCGGGCGCCACGGCGTCCGCCAACCTGGAGTCGGTCCGTAACATGTCAACCGTCAATCAGCTGATCCGTGCGCCGCGCGGCGAAGCCGCCGCCAAGAGCAAGGTTCCCGCCCTCGGCAATTCGCCGCAGAAGCGCGGTGTCTGCACGCGCGTCTACACGACCACGCCGAAGAAGCCGAACTCGGCCCTGCGCAAGGTCGCCAAGGTGCGCCTCACCAACGGCTACGAAGTGATCAGCTACATCGGCGGTGAAGGCCACAACCTGCAGGAGCACTCGGTCGTGCTCATCCGCGGCGGCCGCGTCAAGGACCTCCCGGGCGTGCGTTACCACACGGTGCGCGGCACGCTCGATTGCGCCGGCGTCTCCGATCGCAAGCAGAGCCGGTCCAAGTACGGCGCCAAGCGCCCGAAGGGCGGCTGATTTTCTTTCCTACCAACCCCTAGTCACTGATCACCAGTTGCTGGCGAAGCGGAATTCAACATGTCGCGTAGATCCCAGGCCCCCACCCGCACCATCCTGCCGGACCCGAAGTTCAACAGCGTCCTGCTGGCGAAGTTCATGAACATGGTCATGGAGCGCGGCAAGAAGTCCGTCGCCGAGCGTATCGTTTACGGTGCGATCGACCGCATGGCCGAGAAGACCGGTCGCCCGGCCGAGCAGACGCTCGACCTGCTGACCCAGGCGCTCGACAACGTGAAGCCGATGGTCGAGGTGAAGTCCCGCCGGGTCGGCGGCGCCACCTACCAGGTGCCGATCGAAGTCCGCGCCCAGCGCCGCCAGACCCTTGCCATGCGCTGGGTCATCGAAGCCGCCACCGCCCGCAGCGAAAAGTCGATGGCGCAGCGCCTCGCCTCCGAGTTGCTCGAAGCCTCCGAGAACCGCGGTGCCGCCGTGCGCAAGCGCGAAGACACGCACCGCATGGCCGACGCCAACAAGGCATTCGCGCACTACCGCTGGTGAGTGTCCGCGCGGCCCGCCGCGCGACCTCGCCACAAGACGACTGAAGGACCTAACCGTGCCACGCACTACTCCGATCGAGCGCTACCGGAACATCGGTATCTCGGCGCACATCGACGCCGGCAAGACGACGACGACCGAGCGCATCCTTTTCTACACCGGCGTCTCGCACAAGATCGGCGAAGTGCACGACGGCGCGGCCGTCATGGACTACATGGAGCAGGAGCAGGAGCGCGGCATCACGATCACCGCGGCTGCGACCACCGCATTCTGGAAGGGGATGGAGA
>JBAVIQ010000028.1:0-4455 GCA_049687035.1 Steroidobacteraceae bacterium | reverse complement strand
GCGCGAATGGCCGGATGCGTCCAACTACGTCCGCAATGAAGAAGGCCTGGTGCTGTGCAAGGTCTACAAGACCCTGCCGGCGAAGCGCATGTGGGACGTGATCATGTCCTCCACGTACGACTTCGCGGAACCCGGCTTCGTGCTGATCGACCGCGTCAACGAGATGAACAACAACTGGTGGTGCGAGACGATCCGCGCCACCAACCCCTGCGGCGAACAGCCGCTGCCGCCGTACGGCTCGTGCCTGCTGGGTTCGATCAACCTCACCAACTTCGTGCGCGACCCGTTCACGGACGAAGCGCGTTTCGATTGGGAGGAGTATCGCCAGGTCGTGCGCGTCTTCACGCGCATGCTCGACAACGTGGTCGAGATCAACGGCCTGCCGCTCGAGCAGCAGCGCAACGAGATCACGCGCAAGCGCCGTCATGGCATGGGTTTCCTCGGCTTGGGCTCGACGATCACGATGCTGCGCATGAAGTACGGCTCGCGCGAAGCGGTCGGCTTCACCGAGCGCGTCTCGAAAGAGCTGGCAATCGCCGGCTGGGAAGCCGGCCTCGCCCTCGCCGAAGAGAAAGGCCCCGCGCCGATCATGACGGAAGAGTTCGTCGTCACGGCCGAGATGCTGCGCAAGCGCCCGGAGATGGTCCGCGACGGCATCAAGGTCGGCGACAAGCTGCCGGGTCGCGTCCTGCACGCGCGCTACAGCCGCTACATGCAGCGCGTGGCCGAAGTCGCGCCGGAGCTCGTCGACCGGCTGGCGCAGAAGGGTGCGCGCTTCACTCACCACAGCTCGATCGCGCCCACGGGCACGATCTCGCTCTCGCTCGCCAACAACGCGTCGAATGGCATCGAGCCTTCGTTTGCGCATCACTACTTCCGTAACGTGATCCGCGAAGGCAAGAAGTCCAAGGAGAAGATCGACGTCTTCTCGTTCGAGCTGCTGGCCTACCGCGAGCTGATCAATCCGAACGCGATCCCGGGCGGCACCACGCCGGCCGACAAGCTGCCGGAGTACTTCACGACCGCCGATGACATCACGCCGCGCGAGCACGTGGACATCCAGGCGGCCTCGCAGAAGTGGATCGACTCGTCGATCTCGAAGACTGCGAACGTGCCGACGGACTACAACTACGAAGACTTCAAGGACATCTACCTGTACGCGCACGAGCAGGGCCTCAAGGGCTGCACGACCTTCCGCTTCAACCCCGAAGCGTTCCAGGGCGTGCTGGTCAAGGAAGAGGACCTCAAGAACACGACTTACGTGTTCACGCTCGAGGACGGCACCGAGGTCGAGGCCAAGGGCGACGAACAGCTGGAGTACGACGGCGAGATGCACACCGCCGCCAATCTCTACGATGCCCTGAAAGAAGGCTACTACGGCAAGTTTTGAGGCCAGTTCTGCCGGTCGCCCCGCGTTGCAAAGCGCGGGCGGCCTGCAAGGAGTTCAAGCGATGAGCGCGCACAAGATCGAGAAGAAGATCACCAAGGTCCGGGTGGTGAAGCCGGGCGAGAAGGAAACGGCGGAGGCCGAGGCCGCAGCGAAGGCGAAAGAGCCGGTCGTCGATGCCCGCAGCCCGAACGTCATCTGGATGCACGAGAAGCTCGAGCGTCCCGAGGAGCTGATCGGTTCCACCTACAAGATCAAGACGCCGGTGTCGGATCACGCGATGTACGTGACCATCAACGACATCCTGCTGAACGAAGGCACGGTGCACGAATCGCGCCGGCCGTTCGAGATCTTCATCAACTCCAAGAACCTCGACCACTACCAGTGGATCGTCGCGCTGACGCGCATCATCTCGGCGGTGTTCCGCAAGGGCGGCGACGTCACGTTCATGGTCGAAGAGCTGAAGGCTGTGTTCGATCCCCGCGGCGGCTACTGGCAGGCCGGCGGCAAGTTCATGCCGTCGATCATCGCCGAGCTCGGCCACGTGATCGAAAAGCACATGCAGAAGATCGGCCTGCTGCGCAAACCCGAGATGGACGAGCACCGGCTCAAGCTGATCGCGGACAAGCGCCGTGAATACGAGGCGCAGCAGAAGCAGCAGGACGCCTTCGCCAAGGCCGATTATCCGCAGGGCGCGCAGTTGTGCCTCAAGTGCAGCACCGCGGCCGTCGTCATGATGGACGGCTGCATGACCTGCCTGAACTGCGGTGACTCCAAGTGCGGTTGAGCTGCTGAGTCACTGCCGGACGTAACAAGGGGCGATGACGCAAGTCTTCGCCCCTCTCGTTTTCTGAGCGGGAAAATGTCATTCATGACAACGCAGAGCGCGCTTGAAGATTTTCGCCCGCCCACCAAGGTGGCGCTTGCCGCGATGTGGTCGTCGCTGATGTTTCTCTACGTCTATGGCGACTATTTCTACATGTATACGCCGGGCAAGATCGAGGCGATGTCCGCTGGTCGCATTGGCCCATTCGGCGTGGCGAGCGAGTCCGTGCTGCTCGGCGTCGCCATGATGATGGCGATTCCGAGCTTGATGATCGTGCTATCGCTGCTGCTTCCTCCCGTCATCGGCAAATGGCTGAACGTGCTGTCCGGCCTCGCCTACACAATCATTCTCGCGCTGACTTTGCCGGGCGCGCAGCTGTTCTACCTCGCCTACGGCGGCATCGAAATTGCCCTGACGTTGCTGATCACATGGACCGCGCTGCGCTGGCCGCGCCGGGCTGCGGCAACCCTGCAAGACTGACCACAAGGTTGGCACGATGTCCTCATACGCCATGACGGGGCGGCTTGCCGGGTTGGTCTATCTCGGCGTTGTCGTCACAGGCATGTTCACGCTCGCGTACAGCCCGGCGCGCCTCATCGTCGAAGGCGATGCGCTGGCCACGCTCGCCAGCATTGTTCGGCACGAAGCACTCTTCCGTGCCAGTGCCGCCGCAGGCGTCACGATGTGCCTGTTCTTCCTGGTACTTCCTGTAGTTCTGTTCATATTGCTGGAGCGACACGGGCGTGCTGCTGCGACGTTGATGGTCGTGTTCGTCGTCGCAAGCGTGCCGATTGCGTTGCTCGCGATCGGCAACCACCTGGACATTATCGCGCTCGTTTTCGAGCCGGCCGCTGGTGCGGTGCCGTCGCCGGATGCGGTCGCAGTGCACCTTCACGCCTATGACCGTGGAATGTCGCTCGCATCGATCTTCTGGGGCCTCTGGCTCGCACCGCTCGGGCTCCTGATCCTGAAATCAGGGGCGATCCCTCGCTCCCTTGGCGTCCTGCTGGTCATCGGCTGCGTTGGCTATCTGGCGAACTTCTTCGGGCCGCTGCTCTTTCCGGGCTACGGCGAACTGCCGTTTCGCAGCTTCATTTCCATTCCTGGATCGATCGGGGAAATCGGGACCTGCCTGTGGCTCGTCGTCAAGGGCGCACGCGAAGTACCGCCCTTGCGTGCTGGCTAGCCTTTGCTGGAACCAACCGCAGCGTGATATGTCGCACAGCAAGGACCTCCCGGGAGCTATAAGATTCACGCCTGATGACCCGAATTCGCAATCGACTGAAGGACTTACGGTTCGCACTCGCGCTCGCTGCCATGGCGCCGCTCGGCTTCGCGCAGGCGCAGGGGTTCAGCTCTGTCTCGAGCGGCACGCCCGATTCCGCCGTCGCCGCGCCGTCTGGCGCCGGCACCGCCCCGGCCAGTGTCGCGGTCCTGGCCGCGAACTCCGCTGTGGCCAGTGCTGCGTCCGCCAGCCCCTTCATCGCCTCGTCGCCCACGGCGGGTACCTCGGCGTCGACCGCTTGGGTCTCGCCGCCGCCACCCGCCACCGCTGGCGCCGCTGCGTCGACCGTCCCGGCGCCGCCGTCATCGCCTGCCAGTGCAGGGGCAACCTCGTCTGTGCTTCCGGCATCCACGGTGCCGGCTGCGCCCGTGGCGCCGCGCACCGGGGCGTTCAGTTCGGGCAGCGGTTCGTTCAGTTCGGTGAGCGGCAGTGCGCCTTCGTTGCCTGCGCCGCCGCCGGCCACGGCCAGTCATGGTGCGGGCTCGTCATCATCCTTCGAGATGGCCGAGAAGGTCGTCGTGATCAAGCATGAGCGGGTGCTGCGCCTGCTCCGCCGTGGCCGGGTCATCGCCGAGTACCCGATCAAGCTCGGGCTGAATCCCTACGGCCACAAGCAACGCGAAGGCGATTTCCGCACGCCCGAGGGCAACTACGAACTCGTCTTGCGCAATCCGCAGAGCGAGTTCTTCCTCTCGATCAAGATTTCGTACCCGAACCGTGAGGACGCGGCGGTCGCGAGCGAAAACGGGCACGCGCCGGGCGGGTCGATCATGATCCACGGCCAGCCGAACGAACCGAAGCGGCCCCTCGAGTACTACGCGATGCGCGACTGGACCGATGGCTGCATCGCACTGAGCAACGCCGACATGGTCGACGTCTGGCTGCGGACGACGGCCGGGATCCCGATCGAAATCCGGAAATGATGATGAAGCGGGCCGAGGTCGCCATTCCAGCGGG
>JBAVIQ010000027.1:0-8126 GCA_049687035.1 Steroidobacteraceae bacterium | reverse complement strand
TACGTGCAGACTGCGGACGCTGTCACGCAGCCGGGCAGCAACGACGACGCGACGTTCATGTCGGCGCTGCGTGTTTTCCGTCGTCGGCAGCTCGTGCGCATCGCGTGGCGCGATCTCGCGGGGTATGCGCCGATCGAACAGGTCCTGGCCGAATTGTCGTGGCTCGCCGATGCCTGCATCAGCGTCGCGTGCCGCCAGGCGGCTGCGCTGCTTGGTGCGCGTCACGGCGTGCCGAAAGACAGGAACGGCGCCGAGTTGCCACTGCTCGTGCTCGGCATGGGCAAGCTCGGCGGTGGCGAGCTGAACTTTTCGTCGGACATCGATCTCGTGTTCCTGTTCGCTGAACACGGCGCGACGGCGGGTCCGCGCCCGCTCGAACACGAAGAGTATTTCGTGCGCGCGGGCAAGCGCGTGGCCCAACTGCTCGGCACGCCGACGGACGACGGTTTCGTCTATCGCGTCGACCTGCGGCTGCGGCCATTCGGCGACTCGGGCCCCGTGGCCGTGAGTTTCGACGCGATGGAGGAATACCTGCAGCAGCACGGGCGTGATTGGGAGCGCTATGCCTACGTCAAGGCGCGTCCCGTCTACGGGGCGGAAACAGGTTTCACCGGCCTCTACCGCGACGCGCTGCGTCCCTTCGTCTACCGCCGCTACCTCGACTTCAGCGTGTTCGAATCGCTGCGCGGGATGAAAGAACTGATTGCGCGCGAGGTCGAGCGTCGCGAACTGCAGCAGAACGTGAAGCTCGGGCCTGGTGGCATCCGCGAGATCGAATTCATCGTGCAGGCGTTCCAGTTGCTGCGCGGCGGCAGCACGCCACGACTGCAGACGCGCAGCCTGCTCGAGGCGCTGCCGCAACTCGCCGGGCAGAAACTGCTGCCGGCCGACACCGTGACCGAGCTGCTCGCGGCCTATCGTTTCCTGCGGCGCGTCGAGAACCGCCTGCAGGAATGGAACGACGAGCAGACGCACGAACTTCCTGTCGATGATCATGCCCGCGCGCGGCTCGCGCTCGCAATGGGGCTGCCCGGTTGGACTGAGCTCGAACGTGAACTCGAGCTCCATCGGGGTCGTGTCAGTGCGCATTTTCACCGCGCGGTGTTTGCGCCCGGCGCCATGACCGCCGACGACGAGGCGAGTGCGGGCCTCGAGCACATCCTCGACCCCGAGATCGACGACGCGCGCAGGCGTGAACGGCTCGCGGTGCTGCAGGCGCCGGGCCTGGTCGAACCGTTCCTGCGGCAACTCGACCAGTTGCGCGAAGGCACCTATTACCGGCGACTCGACGAAACCGGTCGGCGTCGATTGCAGGTCCTGTTGCCGCGCCTGCTGCGGGCCCTGGCGCGCGTCCCGAATGCCGAGGCCGCGTTGTCGCGCGTGCTGCACGTGATCGAGCGCATCGGTGGCCGCACGGTGTACCTTGCGCTGCTCAACGAGAACGCAGTGGCGCGCGAACGGCTGTTCGAGCTGTGCGCGCATTCGCAGTTCCTGTCCGACCAGATCGCAGCGTTCCCGTTGCTGCTCGACGAATTGCTCGATGAGCGTTTGTTCGACGCGACGCCGACGCGGGCCGAGCTGGCCGTGGAACTGCGCAATCGGATGGCGAACTGCGCGGTCGACGATACCGAGGAGCAGGTCGAAGCCTTGCGGCAGTTTCAGCGCGCCGCGATGTTCCGCATCGCCGTGCCGGACCTCACGGGCCGGCTGCCGCTCATGAAGGTGAGTGACCGCCTGACGGACCTGGCGGAACTGCTGGCGCAGGAGACGCTCGACCTGGCCTGGCAGCAGATCGTTGCGCGGCACGGCGTGCCGTTGTGCGGGCCGTCAGACGACGCGCTGCGCCAGGCGGACGCGATCGTCGTGGCGTACGGCAAGTTCGGCGGCATCGAGCTCGGTTATGGATCGGACCTCGACCTCGTGTTCCTGCACGATTCGAGCGGCGAGGTGCAACGCACCGCTGGCCCCCACGTCGTCGACAACGGCGTGTTCTTCCTGCGGCTCGTGCAGCGGCTCGTGCACCTGCTCACGGTGCATTCGGCTGCCGGCCGTCTTTACGAAGTCGACACCCGGCTGCGCCCGAGTGGCAAGGGTGGCCTGCTGGTGCAGAGCATCGAAGGCTTCGCGGACTACCAGCGCACGGACGCATGGACGTGGGAGCACCAGGCACTGCTGCGCTCACGCGCGGTCGCGGGTGGTGCGCAATTGCGTAACCGCTACGAGTCGCTGCGAGTCGAACTGCTGCGCACGGCGGTGCGCCGTACGACGCTGCGCGAGGACGTGCGCTCGATGCGCGAACGGATGCGGTCGGAGCTGTCGAAATCGAAGGCCGGCGAGTTCGATCTCAAGCAGGACGCGGGCGGCATCACCGACGTTGAATTCCTCGCCCAGTACTGGGCTCTGCTCTGGTCCGACCGGTACGCGGAGCTGGTGACCTTCTCCGACAACATCCGCCAGCTCGAGAGCCTGGCGTCGATCTGCCTGGTGCCGCAGGAAACGGTCGACGTGCTGACCGCCGCCTACCGTGCCTACCGGCAACGGCTGCACCACCTGTCGCTCGAGGGCGGCGAAAACGTCGCGCCCGCGGCCGAGTTCGATTCGACCCGCGCCGCGGTCACCGCGATCTGGCGGGAGACGATGGAGTGAAGCCTATAATCTGGTGACCAGTGAGAATCGCACTTCCGACTGACCCCTGACCCCTGACCCCTAACCCCTAACCCCTAACCCCTAACCCCTAACCCTAACCCCATGGCAGAACTCCTCGTCCCGATTTCGCCCGGCGAACTCATCGACAAGATCACGATCCTCGAGATCAAGTCTGCGCGCATGACCGACGCGGCGAAGCTGCACAATGTGCGCACGGAGCTGACACTGCTCAACGAGACGTGGCGTGCCTCCGCCTATTCAGCCGTGGACATCACCGCGGAATGGACCGGGCTGCGTGACGTCAACGGCCTGTTGTGGGACATCGAGGACCACATTCGCGACAAGGAACGCGACGGCCGGTTCGACGCCGAGTTCATCGAGCTCGCGCGTGCGGTGTACGTGACGAACGACGAGCGGGCGGCCATCAAGCGCCGCATCAACACCAGGCTCGGGTCGACGCTGGTGGAAGAGAAGAGCTACCAGGAATACCGGAAGTAGAGGAAGGGCAGGAAGGGCAGGAAGGGCAGGAAGGGGACAGCGACTACTGCAGGCACACGACCAGTTTGGCCACGTGGCTGCGCCAGTGGATCGGGATCACCACCGGCCGGCCGCCGGCCGGCAGTTCGACGGTGTTGCCTGCACCGGCCACGACGGTAGGCACGGAGATCGCGAAGTCCTTGCCCAGATCGCGTCGCACGTTGCCGGCGATGGTGTTCGCGACCTCGCCGACGAGGTCGCACAGGTACTCGTGCGAGACATTACTTTCGTTCATCTTCATCAGCAGCACGGTAAGCAGGCCGCGGGGCGCCGAAAAGTAGACGATGCCGCTGCGACGGCCCGACACGGCAATGACGCCGTTGTAGTCGTGGATGTCGGGCGCGCCCTCGGTGACGAGATACGGTGAGCCGACGGAGGCCGGCTGCTGCGCGGCGACCTCGAAATAGCGGGTCGTGCCATAGACGAACGCGCGGATGTCCTGTTCTTCGAGCATGGGTGTGTCAGGAGCCGCCGATCAGTTCTGCCAGCGCGTCGTTGAGCTGGCGGTCCGAGAACGGCTTGTTCAGGAAGCCATTGGCACCTTTTTCCATTGCTTCGACGGCCGTGGCCTTGTCGGCCAGGGCGGAAATGATCAGGATCAGGACATCCGGCTTGATGGCGACCAGCTGTTCGACGCACTCGATGCCGTCCATCTGGGGCATCGTGATGTCCATCGTGACGATGTCCGGGTCGGTCCGGCGGAAGACCTCGATGGCCTCGACGCCGTTCGAGGCGAGTCCCACGACCTGCAGATTCTCGATTTGCTGGCAGCGCTCGATGCGGCGGCGGATGACATTGGAGTCATCGACGATCAGCAGTTTGTGCTGCGTGGTCAGGGCTGGAGCGTTGGCGGCCATCGCGAGGATTCCTGCGCGGGCGAACGTCAGGCGACGGCGTCTTGCTGACCACTGTGCGCGGGCAGCGAGATGGAGAATCGGGTGTACTTGCCGGGCGCGGTCGCGATGCTGATCCTGCCGCCGATCGAATGGATGGCTTTCAGCACGAAGTCCAGGCCTACCCCGCGTCCTGCGTCCCGGCCATTGCCGTCGTGGGTCGAAAAGCCGGGCTTGAAGATCAGGGCGAGGCTCGCCTTCGTATCGAGTTGCTGGGCTTCTGTCGCGCTCAGGTCGCCGCGCCGCACCGCCGCTTCGCGCAGCCGCTCGGGGACGATGCCGCACCCGTCGTCCTGGAACACCAGTTCGCAACGCTCCTCGCCCGGCCTGAACTGCATCTGCAGCAGCCCGACTTCGTCCTTGTCGAGTCCGCGCCGGGTACCGGCATCCTCGATGCCGTGTACCACCGCGTTGCGTACGAGCTGGATGGCGATGTCGCGCACCGTCTTGCGAATGTCTCCGGGCACCTCGTTGAGGCCCGTGGTGACGAGCCGGACTTTCTTGCCGGCATCCGTGGCGACGCGCTGGGCCAGCGCGTCCAGCGGGGGCGTCAGGTCGTGTTTGCCGGCATCGAACGGCGTTGGCGTTGGCGTCGGCGCAGCGTGCGCGGGCGGAGCGGCGGTCAATAACGCGTTCGCCCGCAGGGCATCGGCGCGGCTGGCCAGTTCACGGATCGACTGCAGATGGCCAAGGATCTCGTCAAGACCCACGACGAGCGGCAGGAAATCATTGCCGGACAGCTGCGAGCGGTCCCGCAGATCCTGCAGCAGATCCTCGAACGCGTGCGTGCGGCTTTCGACAGAAGCCAGCCCGAGGGTGGCGGCGTCGCCCTTGATTCGATGCATTTCGCGGAAAATCTGGTCGATCTTGGCACGGAAGTCGCCATCGCCGCGCGCCGGGACCTTGAGGACACTGTTGACCTGGGCAAGCGCCACGCTCGTGTCGTCGAGAAACGACACCAGTTGGTCCGGGTCGACCTGCAGCAGACCAAGCAGCATGTCCATCTGTCCCTGGGAATTGGCCTGGGACTCCTTCAGCTCGCGCGCCAGCATCACCCGGGACGTCACGTCGTTCACGGATACCAGGACGTGGCGCACGCCGCGGTCGCCCTTGACGCGATGGAAATCGAATTCCAGATACCGCAGATCGCGACTGCCGTCCCCACGATCGAAATGAACCTCGACCTCCGCGAGTGGGTTGATGCTGCGGATCAGGTTCTCGTTGGCGCGTTCGCCCCAGAGCAGCTTCACGTACTTTGTCGCCGTGGCCAACGTCTTCTCGGTCACGGTGTCGCGGAGCAGTTCCTCGAGCGTCATCCCGCTGAAGTCATCGCGGCGGAACAGCGCGGACAGGGAGGCGGAGTGTGCCTTGCCGATGCGGAAGTCGGCATCGAGCAGGAACAGCCCGTCCTTGACCGTGCCCAGGATGTCGCGCGTCTGGTTCTGAGCCTCGACAGCCAGTCGCTCATGGCGGACCTTAAGCCACTGAAAGTACGCCAGCAGCGCCACCAGCAGGCAGGCGAAGGCGACGCCGGTGAGCATCAGCTTGCGCAGGGTTGCGGACGCCGTGACCACCTGCTGCTCGAGGCTGGCGCCGACCGCGGACAGGGCCGAGTTCAAGCGCTCCGTCCCGCCGCGACTGGACTTGATGGCCTGGCGCGTGTCCTGCAGCAACTGGCGTCCGCTCGAGTTGAGCTGCGTGCCGGCGGAATCGGAATCGCGGTAGGGAAGGCCTTCGAACCCCGCGACGGGATCCAGGGCCTTGCGGTAGCCGGACCAGAGACTCTCTATTGCACGTAGTTCAGTCGAGTTGCCGGCCGCCGACAGTTTGAGCTGCGCCAGCGACTGATCGAAGTTCTGCACTGCGCTGCTCAGGTCCTTGACCGCCTGGCCGACGAATGACCGCGACCCGAGGCGGTCGCGGACTGCGACGAGCGACTTGGCGATCGCGGCCGGCTGGCCGCGCTGCTCGCTCGCCAGCTTGAGTGCTGCGGTGTCGGCCGACAGTTGGTTGGCAACCCGGTACGCGGGGACAAGCACCAGTCCGATGAATGCAACGAGCAGGACCAGGAAGCCGACGGTCGCGGCCCGGTCGCGCAAGCGTTCCGACAAGTGTGTGGTCATGTTGCCTTGCAGTCCTGATGGCGAGCGGTCCGTACTGTTCATGGCGCTTTTGCGTCGTCGGGTCGGAAGACGATATTGGTCACGACGGTCGCCTCGATGTCCGGATTGCCGGCCGCGAGCGGCTTGAAGCGCCACCGTCGGACGGCATCGACTGCGGCCCGATCGAATACCCCGGCCGGGCTCGAATTCACGATGTCCGCCGACTTGACCTTGCCGTCCGCGGCCACGGTGATGCGCACTCGCACTTCGCCACCGATGGCTCGTTTCAGGGCGTCTTTCGGGTATTCCGGCTGTACGTACCTGGTGCGCTTCAATTCACTCGGCGGCAGTTGGCGCGGAGCATTCAGTTTGGCGAGGGCGCTATCCGGTGACGGCACGAGCACGCGTCCGTCATTGATGCGATCTGCCGCTCGTTGCGCGAGTTGCTCGGGCTGCGCCGTGGGCGTTTGCGCGGAGGCCGCAGGCGGCGCGGCGCGCATCGCAGCAGCGACTCGGGTGGGGCTCACGCCGAGGGCACGCGCTTCTGCGAGCCAGCGTTCCAGGTCGTCGCGTTGCGGCTGTGCCGCAGCTTCTCGAATCTTGAGCAGGAACGCCTGCGTCAGCTCGGCCGTCGCCGCATCGGCCGACCCTTTGGGGTCCGACGGCATCTTGCGCAGTTGCGTCAGATAGCCCTTCGCGCTGTCCGTGGCCGGGTCGACCAGCTTGCCTTCGCGGATTCGCGCCGAGACGAGTTGCGCCAGCTGTTGTGCACGCGCAGCGCCCTGCCGGCGGCTGTTTTCGTCTGCCGCCGCGAGCTGCGCCTCCGCCAGCTTCGCATCCGCCCGTGCCAACCCGGGATCACCCGGACGAATGAGCTTGAGCTGGACGAGCGTGCCTGCGGCGTCGTTGAACTTTCGCTGCGCAAGTTCCGACTGCAGTCGCTCGTCGAGCAGGACACCGATTCGCTGCAGACCTTCCCTGGCTTCTTCGTTAGCGGGATCCTGCGCGAGTACCGCACGGAAGTAGGCGAGGGCATTGTCGCCTGCGGGATCGGTGTAGTGACGCGCGTTCAGGGCAACGCGCGCCCGGTCCAGCAGCTCGTCGCTCGAGCCCGCCTGGACATCTGCGGTATCCGTCGCCGGTAGCGCAATGGCGGGTTCGGCAATCTGGCTTGCAGGGGCGGTGGTCGCCGGAGTGCGCTCGTCCGTGTTCGGTGGGCGCAGCGTGAACAATGCCGCAGTGACCGCGATGAGCACAACGCCGGCCACGATGGGGAGCCATGTTCGCAGCTTGCTGCCGCCCGCCGAACCGGCGGTGCTGATCGCTCCAGTACGCGATCGACGAACATCCAGCCCGTGCTGGTCGATTGCACGCGCCGATGCAGGCGCGACAACGGTCGGCGCAGATGCGGAGAAGGACGGGCTGTTCGGCGGTGACGGAGTTGTTGCGGCCGTAGCCGCAGCGGCGTCGGCAGCCGGCTCGACGCCGTACTGCGCGGCGAGCGTGAGTCGAGCGAGGGCTTCCTCGCGTGCCCCGTCGAGAACGGCGCTCGTCTGGCTCAGTTCGAAGGGGATCGACAGGATCGCAAAGGTTGCCGAACCCTTGACGGAACGCGCGACGTTCGCGCTCTCCTCGGGCGGCGTCAGCACGACGACAATGCAGGTGCCGTCGGGCGACTGCACGCTTTCGACGGTCGCTGTGAGGTCCTGCTGGCCTCGCGCATCCAGCAGCAGCACGCACGGCCGTAATGGCCGGATGAATTCACGGGCTGCATCGACCGACTCAACGTGTCGAAACGTGGCTTCGCCATCCAGGGCCTGGCCGATCTGCTCGAGCAGCGAGTCATCGCCGGTCAGGGCGATGATCTCGACGCGCGGTAGGCGCGATGCGGCAGGCTCGCCAGCGGGCGCGGGGGTCGGGGGCGCCTGGGCGGGCGCAGGTATCGCGG
>JBAVIQ010000026.1:0-2122 GCA_049687035.1 Steroidobacteraceae bacterium | reverse complement strand
GAAGACGTTCAGCCGAGGTTGACGACCTTCGACGGGGGCGGCCCCTCGTCCTTGTAGTACTCGAGGTACCAGTCCACGAAGTTGCGGATGCCGACCGACACCGGAGTAGCCGGCGTGTAACCCACGTCCCGCGTGAGATCGTCGATGTTCGCCCAGGTGTCCGGCACGTCGCCGGCCTGCAGCGGCAGCAGGTTCATCTCGGCCTTCTTCCCAAGGCACTCCTCCAGGGTGTGGATGTACCTGAGGAGTTCAACCGGCTCGTTGTTGCCGATGTTGTACAGTCGATACGGCGCCTTGCTTGACGCAGGATCGGGCGCATCGCTGTTCCACTCGGCATTGCCGGTCGCGACGCGATCACAGGCGCGTACTACGCCCTGCGCGATATCACCCACGTAGGTGAAGTCGCGGCGATGGTGGCCATAGTTGAAGACGTCGATCGGCTTGCCGGCCAGGATGTTTCTGGTGAACAGGAACAGTGCCATGTCCGGACGGCCCCAGGGGCCGTAAACGGTGAAGAACCGCAGGCCCGTGACCGGCAAGGAGTACAGGTGTGCATAGGTGTGCGCCATCAGCTCGTTGGCTTTCTTGGTCGCAGCGTAAAACGACAGCGGGTGATCGACGTTCTGGTGGACCGAGAACGGCATCTTCGTGTTGGCGCCGTAGACCGAGCTGGTCGATGCGTACACGAGGTGCTCGACGCCATTGTGACGGCAGCCTTCGAGCACGTTGGCGGTGCCGATGACGTTGCTTTCGACATAGGCGAGCGGGTTCTCGATGGAGTATCGCACGCCCGCCTGCGCGCCCAGGTGGATGACGCGGCCGAACTTCTCGCGCGCGAACAGTTCTTTCATCCCCTCGCGATCGGCGAGGTCCAGCTTGACGAAGCTGAAGCCTGGCCTGCCCTTGAGCTGGTCCAGGCGCGCGTACTTGAGCCGGACATCGTAGTAATCGTTCAGGTTGTCGAGGCCGACCACCTCATCACCGCGCTCGAGCAGGATCTTCGTGGTGTGGTAGCCGATGAAACCGGCAGCGCCAGTGACCAGGATCTTCATCAGAGGCGCCCGTCCACTTCGTCCGACTTGAACACGTACTTGATGTCGTAGAGCACGTGCTTCTTCTTGCCGAGCGCCCGGACTTTCTTGATGCCCATGTCGCGGAATTCCTTGTGGGCCACGCCCATGACGACCGCGTCGTACATGCCTGCCTTGACCTTCTTGACCGGTCGCAGGCCGTACTCGTGCTCCGCCTCGTCCGCGTCGGCCCAGGGGTCGAATACGTCGACGCTGCAGCCGTACTTCCTCAGTTCCTGCACGATATCCACGATCTTCGTGTTGCGAACGTCGGGGCAGTTCTCCTTGAACGTCAGGCCCATCATCAGCACGCGGGCTCCCTTCACCAGGATCTGGCTCTGGATCATCAACTGCGCCACCTGCTGCGCGACGTAGATCCCCATGTTGTCGTTGATGCGGCGGCCCGCGAGGATCATCTCGGGGTGGTAACCGATCGCCTGCGCCTTGTGCGTCAGGTAATACGGGTCGACGCCGATGCAGTGGCCGCCCACGAGCCCGGGACGGAACGGCAGGAAATTCCACTTGCTGCCGGCAGCCAGCAGCACTTCCTCCGTGTCGATGCCGAGACGGTTGAAGATCAGCGCCAGTTCGTTGATGAGGGCGATGTTGACGTCACGCTGTGTGTTCTCGATCACCTTGGCAGCTTCGGCCACCTTGATGCTCGACGCCTTGTGCGTGCCCACGGTCACGATCGAGCGGTACAACTGGTCAACGAACTCCGCGACTTCGAGCGTGGAACCCGACGTAACCTTGCGGATGGTCGTGACGCGGTGCTCCTTGTCGCCCGGGTTGATGCGCTCGGGGCTGTACCCAGCGAAGAAATCCTTGTTGAATTTGAGACCCGAGACCTTCTCCAGGATCGGGATGCAGACCTCTTCGGTGCAACCGGGGTACACGGTCGATTCGTAGACGACGACGTCGCCCTTCTTCAGCACCTTGCCGACCGACTCGCTCGACTTCACGAGCGGTGTCAGGTCCGGGCGCTTGTACTCGTCGATCGGTGTCGGGACCGTGACGATGAATACGCGGCACGACTGCAGGTCGTTCAGGCT
>JBAVIQ010000025.1:0-13288 GCA_049687035.1 Steroidobacteraceae bacterium | reverse complement strand
CTGTCCATGTTGGGCGTGGCTGGTCAAGCTCATCGTCGCGAGCGCTGCGCTCAGCGCCACTGTCAATCCCAGGCGAGTCAGGTTGCTGGTCTTCATCTCATATCTCCGCAACTGCACCGACCGATCTGTCGGTAGTGATGGCGGGTTGTATTGAGCCCGTGCAGTCAGGGTAATCCCCGGAGTCAGGATTCATCTGTACGGTAAGACACCGTCGGGACTTCGCGACAGCGCCGGTTTGAGGTCGACACGGGGCGAGGCTGTGCACCTGTTCACAGTCTGGCAACGATTCCGCGGACTTGCCGCGAGCCATCACTAGCATGCGATGGACACGAGAGTCCGGGCGTCGGGCCATCGAGGCTTCGAACGACCACATAGGAGTGAACATCCGTGAAACGCTTGCTTGTCGCCCTCATCGCATCAGGTGTCGCCGTTCCAGCTTTCGGCACCGACGTCAGCGCGTCGATTGGCATCAGCCAACCCGGCTTTTACGGGCAGATCAACATTGGCGATTTCCCGCGACCGGCGGTGATCTATGCGCAGCCGGTCTGGGTCCAGCGTCCGCCGAGGGTGGTCCAGGTGCAGCCGATCTACCTGCGCGTGCCGCCGGGTCACGAGAAGCACTGGAGCAAGCACTGCGGCAAGTATGGCGCGTGCGGCCAGCCGGTCTATTTCGTGCGCGAAGACTGGTACCAGACACAGTACGTGCCGCGTTACGAGCATCACGATCATTACACTCACGGCCAGAGCGATGAGCACGATTCGGAACACGGACATGGCAAAGGCAAGGGCCACGGCCATGAGGACGGCGATGATTGATCGCCATTTCCCAGCTGCCTGAGGCTTCTCGGGATGGCTAGCTGGCCGACGGCGAAGTCGGGCGACTGCTCAAGTCGTGCAGCATTGCGATGAAGGCGGGGTCGTTGCGCAGCGAGACCAGGTCCGGGTCGTTCTGCATCCAGCCGAAATTGGTGTGACCCGCCTCGACGGCCTGTCGCAGCGCGTCGATGGCTCGAGTCGACTCGCCAAGACCGACGTACATGCACGCAGCGTCGTAGAGCATGACCGGATCGCCGGTGCTGAGCACGAGCGCCTGCTCGAGCTTGCCCTCGGTGAAGTAGATCCGCCCGAGCGTCCAATGCGCGATGAAGTCGTCGGGATCGATTTCGATCGCCTTGGTGCACGAAGTGGTGGCCTCGTCCAGCTTGCCCCACAAGAATTACGACAGCCCCATCGCCCGGTAGGCTTCCGGCAGATTGTTGTCGTACATCAGCGCCTTGAAGCTGAGTTCCTGCGCCAGTTCGCACTAACGCTCCTCGCGCGCGATCAGCTGCGTGGCAGGTCCGGCGTACGCAGCGCCCCATGGGCTGCTCGAGGCTCGCGCTCAGCGCAAGCCGCTGGGCTGGCCGATCAGGTCACCCTGCCGCCGAACGCGGCCAGAGTTCCGCCACTCGAAAGCGGCCGGTCGCGGTGAGGTCGGTGTGTGCAGCCTGCTCTGCCGCCCGCAGGTCGGCGCGGCGCGCCATGAACAGTGTCTGCGCCACGACGTCGAGCGAACTCGAGCTGGCAAAGAGGAAACCCTGACCCGCGACGCAGCCGAGGTCCAGCAGGGTCGCCACCTGGCTTTCGTTCTCGATGCCTTCGGCAACCGTCTCGAGACCGAGCGTCGTCGCGAGCATCACGACTGCGCGGGCCAGTTCCGGACCGCCGTCCTGTTCTGTCAGCCGGCTCACGAACGCGCGATCGATCTTCAGGATGTCGATCGGGAATCGGTGCAGGTACGAGAGCGACGAGTATCCCATGCCGAAGTCGTCGATCGCGAGGCGCACGCCGAGCGCCTTCAACTCGCGGAAGCGTTCCAGGTTGACCTCGGTGTTCTGCATGATCGTGCCCTCGGTCAGCTCGATCACCAGGTTGCCGGGGTCGAGACCCGAAATCTCGAGCGCGTGGCGCACGTCCCCGACCAGGTCGCCCTGTTGCAGGTGGCGGCCGGAAATGTTGACCGCCACACGCAAGCCGGCGCCGGCCTCGACGGAATCGCTCCACGCGCGGATCTGCGTGCACGCGTCGGCGAGGACGCGACGACCGAGTTCGACGATCCGGCCGGATTCCTCGGCAATCGAAATGAACGAGCCCGGCATGACGATGCCCCGCTGCGGGTGATTCCACCGCACCAGGGCCTCCACGCCGAGCAACTCGCGGCTCGTCAGGTCGACGACGGGCTGGAACTCGACGAAGAACTCGTTGCGTGCGAAAGCAAGGTCGATGTCCTGCTCCAGTTGCAGGCGGTCGTGCAGCTTTTCCTGCATGTGCGGCTGAAACAGCACGCAGCATGCCTTGCCGGCAGCCTTCGCGTTGTACATGGCGATGTCGGCTTTGCGCAGCAACTGCTCGGCATCGTCACCCGGCTGCGAGCACGCGGCACCGATGCTCGCCGTGGCGTCGGTTTTCCTGCCGTCGACCAGCAGGGGCCGGTTGAACGCCGCGGTGATCGGTACGGCGATGCGCTCCACGTCCGTCTCGCTGCGGATGCCTTCCAGCAGGATTGCGAATTCGTCGCCGCCGAGGCGTGCCACGGTGTCGGACGGTCGGGTCGACTTGACCAGCCGTTGCGCCGCCGCCTGCAACAGGCGGTCGCCGGCATCGTGCCCGAGCGAGTCGTTGACGTTCTTGAAGTTGTCGAGGTCGAGGAACATGACGGCCACTCGCTGCTGCGACCGTTGCGCCAGCGTCAGCGCGTGCTCGACCCGGTTCCAGAAGAGGCTGCGATTGGCAAGCAACGTAAGCGGGTCATGGAACGCCAGCTTGCGCAGCTGTTCTTCCAGGGCCTTGCGTTCGCTGACGTCGCGGAAGTTCAGCGCCAGCCCGCCGATGGCTGGGTCGTCCATCAGGTTGCTGCCGACACACTCGAGGATGCTGCGCCGTCCGCCTGTCTCGACGATCAGCTCGATCGGTCCAATGACCCTGCCGTGCGTCACCGACACCTCGGCGAGGAACGCGGCCAGCCGCTCATTGTCTCCATCTACCCAACGCTCGAGGAGATTACGGCCGACCATGTCGTCCGGGTGAGTCGCGAATGTGCGTTCGGCTGCCGGCGAGGCAAATTGCAGCACCCCCTCGGCATTGGTGATCATGATCACGTCGGAGGCGTTCTTGATCAGGGACGCGTAACGGGCCTCGACGATGTCGGCCGCACGCCGCTCGCGCAGCAGGGCGTCGTCGCGCGAGAGCACGCCCTGGCGCACCATGACCAGTGAAGTCAGCACAAAGATGATGACGGTCATCGTGTTCACGGGGCTGGCAACCGTACTGCTCTCGACGTACACCAGTACCAGGAACGACACCATCATGGCGATGTAAGGCATTCCCTGGACGAGTGCGACGCCGAATGCACCTGGGGCGCGGCGTAGGCCGGACCTGCCACGCAACTGCTCGCGCGCGGCGGCTGCAAGCCAGATGTAGCAGGACAGGTAAATGACGTCCGAGACGCCGCCCGGAATGTAGCTGCCGTCCACCTTGGACATGGCCCAGACGATGTCGGCCAGGGACATCGACGAGAACCCGAGCGTGAGCAGCATCAGGGACCGGCGCCGGATGGGCGTGGCGCCCGAATGCATCAGCAGTACGCCGCAGGCCAGCAGCATGAGGCAGTTGAGGGCGATGTAGCTCTGCGCCAGCACGTACTTGAGGACGTTCGGGTCGCGTTGGGCGTCCGCCGTCGGCGAGATCACTAAGAACCAGAAGAATGCGCCGAACCCCAGCATGAGGATCGCGGTGTCGAGCCCCAGCCGGGCCCATTGCACGCGAACGGCGGCAGTGCGGATCACCGTCAGCACCGCAGCGAAGACGAGCGGGTAAAAACCCAGAAAGAACACGTCGCCGATCGACGGGAACGGGTCGATCCCGTACAGCCAGTACGTCGAATGCAGCAGGTTGCCTGTGCTGTACGCGGCCAGCGCTGCCGTGAGGAGCCACCAGGTGCGGCGCGAGGCCGGATCTGCGGAGCCTCGCGCGGCAGCCCCGGTCAGGATGGCCACGCAGATGCTCGCTGCCGAATCGGAATACAGGTTGAAGACCTCGAGCCACGGCCATGCACGATCATCGATCAAGATCAGGGCGATGGCGATCGCGATGTAGACGAACAGGCCGACGGAAACGGCCCCGGTCCAGCCGGAACTGAACCGCTCGCGCTCCTTCAAGCCATCGTTCAATGGTCGCCCGGGCGACATTTTTCTGCGAGCCTCTCCCGAACCCGGCAGCCCTATAGATTCAGTACATCTAGCCTCAGGGGATCAGCGCGGGTCTGTGACCGTCGTACGAATATTTCAGCCCTGCTTGTGACGCAGTTCACAGGTCGGGTTGCCCCGGAGCAGCGGCGGTCTTCGTCGATGATTGCAGGGTCGATGATTGCAGGAGAGACGCGGCGGTTGGTTCCGCAGACTGTCATTACGTCGCTGCAAAATGTGAAGCTGACGCGATTCTTGTGTGCACTGATATGTCACATTCCCTGCAGATTCGGGCAGGCCACCGTCCGCCTGAGCACACGCTCGCATCCTTCGCAAGCGACTCAGGGCGGCGAGACTCGCGTAGGAGCGATAGACGATATGCAGCATTGGCGCAGAAAGATCGGTTCGATGACGTTGGCGGGCTTGCTGCTGACCGTGTTCGCGCCCATGGCCGCCTTCGCAGCAACGCAAGACACCGCGCTGCCCGGGACGATCCCGGACGTGCGCTCCCACGCGTACTACGTCCTCGACGAGTCAGCCTCATCGGTGCTGGCTGCGCGCAATGAGCGCGTTGCCGTTCCAATCGCCTCCATCACCAAGTTGATGACTGCCCTGGTCGTGCTCGACGCCGGCCAGCCGATGGATCAGGTCGTGACCATCACCGCCGATGACGTGCGTGGCACCGCCGGCAACGGCTCGCGCCTCGCGGCGGGTTACAGGCTGAGCCGGCAAGACCTGCTGCACCTGGCGCTGATGTCGTCCGAGAACCGTGCCGCCTATGCGCTGTGCCGATCCTATCCGCGCGGTCTGCGTGCCTGCGTGCAGGCCATGAACAAGAAGGCGGTTGCACTCGGCATGACCACGGCTCACTTCGTCGAGCCCACGGGCTTGTCGAGCAGCAACGTGGCGAGCCCCGTAGACCTGGCCAAGCTGGTGCTGGCGGCCGCAGGCAACAGGACGATCCGCGACTACTCGACCTCTGCCCGTCACACGGTGACCGTCAAGCGGCGTCAACTCGAGTTCCGCAATACCAACCTGCTGGTTGCAAATCCCGCCTGGCAAGTCGACGTGCAGAAGACCGGTTACATCCCTGAAGCCGGGCGCTGTCTAGTGATGCAGACCGTCATCGACGGCCGCCCGGTCGTGATGGTGCTGCTCAACTCCTATGGCAAGTACACGCGGATCGCAGACGCCAAGCGGGTCCGGAGCTGGGTCGAGTCGCAGAGCCGGGTCGCCGCGCTCTAATCGTCTTCAGCGCTATTGGGGCAGCGCGACAATCACGAGCCCCGCAATGCGCACAGCGCGCAGTACTCGCTCCCGGCGAATATGCCGGCCCTGGCCGCAACACCATACCCTTGAATAGCGGGCGATTTCCATTTCGCCCGGCCATTGCCGGGCAATAGGCCTGTCATCGCGCGCGCTGGAATGCTCGAGCCTGCGTCGACTGTACGCCAGCGCACTGACCGCCGCCTGGACGGGTGCTGGAATTCCCATGCGCGCGAGGGAAGACGTGCGAACGCTGTGTCGAAACGCGAAATCCAAGGAGATCGGGATGCGCCGTCAACTCAAGGACTTGATGAGCCGGGACGTCAAGGTCATCAGCCCGGACATGACCATCGATGAAGCTGCACGGACCATGCGTGACGGCGACTTCGCGGTGGACAGTTCTGAGATCCAGCCCGCCGCGGAAGCGCTGGCGAAGACATCGGAGCCGTCATGACACTTGCGAAAGCAGCCCCAAGGCTGGCCAAGTCCTCGGCCTCCCGCCGCAAGGCTGGAGGCGACGAGGCCGCTGCATTGCCTCGCACAATGAAGGCGCGTAGCCGACCCGCCGACACCACGCTGCAGCGGCACTTGTCGTTCTTCGATGACAACGGCGACCGCGGCGTCGGCCTCGCGGAGTGCACGCGCGGGCTCAAGGCTCTGGGCCTGCCGATTGGCGTGGCCGAGGCTGCCGCGCTCGCCATCGTCGCAGGCTTGAGCCTGCAGACGCGCGGCTCGCTGCTGGCCATGAACATCGACATCGAAAACGCCCAGAAGGGCAAGCACGACGGTGATACCGGCATTCTGGACAGGCGGGGCCGGTTCAACGCCAGGCGCTTTGACAAGGTCTTCGGCGCGCATTCGACGGTGGATCGCAATGGCGACAAGGCGTTCACCGCGACCGAACTCACGAGGATGATCAAGGCGAACCGTGAGACGCTCGCGGGCTACGTGGCTGCGATTGCCGAGTGGCAGCTGTTGCTGATGATTGCGGCCGACACGCACGCCGTCGAGGGCGGCCATACGGTGCCCGCCTTGAGCGCCACCCGAGTGAAGTCGTTCTACGACGGCACGCTCTTCTACAAGCTGGCAAGAGAACGCGTCTAGAACGCATTCCGCGCCGTGAATATTCGCACGGCACTTTCGAGAATCAAGCACTTGGAATCATGTCCGTGCGCTACCGGACAGATTCCATACGGCCATGCGCCTAACTTGTACATGACGGTCAGAAACTCAGTTCGACCGGTCACGGAATGCTTTCAATACATCATCGAGGGACCATCATGAGCACCACGCATGTCAAAGGCCACGTGAAAGAAGCGGAAGGCAAGATCAAGGAAGTCGCCGGTAAACTCGTTGGCAACGAACGCCTGGAAGAGAAGGGCAAGGCCGAGAAGCTGGCCGGCAAGCACCAGGCGGCCCGTGCCGACCTGAAGGACGACATCAAGAAGCTTGCTGACGCATGAATCAAGAGTGATTCAAGGTCGCAGTAGCTGCGGTTGCAGCCTGTCTTGGCGCCGCGCCGACGTCGGGCGGCGCCGGCAGGGTTCTGATCTCGCCAAGGTCCGCCGCGAGTCCCCGCCCGCCATGGAATCACCGTAGTTCATAAGCGAGGGAATGTCATGAACAAGAAGCAGATCAAAGGCCGAGTGAAAGCCGTGAAAGGGCGGATCAAGGAAGCGACCGGCAGGCTGATCGGCGACAAGGCCATGCAACGCAAGGGCCTGGTCGAGAAGAGCGTCGCCGACAAGAAGGTCCTCTACGAGGATTTGAAGGCGGACTTCAGGAAGCTGGCCTGACGCCTTCGGGCGCGCGGATGATGTGGTCGCACGACGCTGGGTCCGCGTTGGCCGCCCGCAGCGCGGTCGGGCGGCATGCGTCGCAATCCAGCCACCACCATCTGTGCGTTCCATGAGACACCCGGAAAGACACACAACCCATCGTACTGGCTGGCTCCGTGCCGCCGTCCTTGGTGCGAACGACGGTATCGTTTCCACTGCCAGCCTGGTCCTCGGGGTCGCGGCGGCAGGCGCAAGTTCGCAGAGCGTGCTGGTTGCGGGTGTAGCTGGCCTTGTCGCAGGCGCCATGTCGATGGCCGTGAAGTTACGGGCCAGGGGCGGTGGGCTGACGTTCGGCAAGTCGACGATCGACGACGGCCGCGGCGAGTTTTCGGGCGTCAGTAACATCGATGAACTGATCGGAACCTACGCATCGGCGGAAGCCCACGCCGGTGCAGTGAAATCAGCGAAAGCCCAAGTGGTCACCAAGGGCGAGGTGTCGCTCGCCTTGAGCGGCACCGGAAGCGGCTGGGACCTCGGGGTTGCTGTGGGCAATTTCATCATCTCCCGGCGGTAGACCAGTGCGTCGGTGACAGCGGCCACCTGGGGTGCCAGGACATCTTGCCGTGCGCAGGTGCAAGCCGGGCCGGCGCGGCGATCGCGCGAAGGGACGGCGCGGTATCAATCGCACCGCTCGTGCGGAATCAGGAATAAGTGGACTCCCGCACGAAAGATCTGGACTCAGTCGCTATCTCACGCCCCCAACCTTGCAGGCTGCTTCAACCCCTGATTGCCTAAGTGCCAGTACGGACTAGACTTTCTGCCAGGACTGCACGTCCGTTGAAGTGCGCCCCACGGGTCTTCCCGGCTTGGCCCTGTGCCGATGCAGCAGAGTACCCTCCAAGAGATCCTCGGCGTCGAAAAGGAAATCCGGCAGGAGTTCGACGTCGAGCGTGAGAAAGCGAGTCAGTGGCTCGAGGGGGCACGGCACGAGGTCGAAGCGCAGCATGCCGCCGCTGTCGCACAGCTGGAAGCCGCCGCGGTACCACGCAGGGCGGAAGCGAAACTGGCCGCAGTCCAGAGAGCGGACCAGATCGTCAGGCAGGCAGAGGCAGCCGCGCGCGCTGTCGATGAATTTGCTGATGACGAGCTGAGACAGGCGGTCGCCCGGCACATCGCCTGCATCGTCCCGGGGACTTCCAGTGCTCGTTAGGATGTCCAAGGTCGAGATCACAGGTCCTCGCAAGGAACTGTTGCCCGTGCTCGAGACGATCGAGCGTGCCGGGGTCCTGCAGATCGATCCGGAGATCAAGGGGCGAATCGACGAAGGCGCCGTGCTCCAGGTCCGCCCGCTCGCCCTCGACGGCAGGATGCTGGCCGAAAGACTGTTCCTCGAAGACCTGAGCGTGAAAGTCGATCGGCTGCTTGCCCTGTTGCCGGACGTTGCAACCCAGCAGTCGCGCCTGAGTGCGCCGAATGCGGTGAACTCCATCGCGGCGGTGATTGGAAAGCACCTGCAGTCGGCCGAGGAGCGCGAGCGCCGACGGGAAGCGCTGCAGGGCGAGCTGGCGCAACTCAACCGTTACACCGTGTTTCTCTCGACCGTCGAATCGCTGGCTCCCAAGGGCGCCGACGCCGCGGGCCTGGAGTTCATCGGTGTCGAAGTCCGTGATCCCGCGGCGCTGGAGCAACTGACGCGCGTTGCAGGCCGGTTGCTGCTAGGCACCGAGGTGCGTACAGCGCGGGCCGAGGATGGTTCCTACATCGGGTTGCTCACAACGGAGAAGGAACTCGCCACCAAACTCAAAGAGGGGTTGCGCGACAATCGCATTCCGGAGATCGCACTGCCGGCTTACCTGGAGGGGCTGTCGTTGCCGGAGAAAATCCGGGCGACACGGGCACGTCTGGAGGCGCTGCGGGCCGACCTCGCGGCGATCGACAAGGAGGCTCAAGACTTCGCGCTGTCATGGCGCGGACTCTACGAGAACGTCCGGGAATGGCTGAGCCGCCGCCTCGTGCTGCTGCGGACCAGCGCGTCGATGTACGAAACCGACCGTTGCTTCGTGCTGTACGGCTGGATGCCGTCCGCCAGCGTGGATGGGTTGCGCAAGGCGCTCGTGGCAAAGCACGGCGAGACCGTGGTCATCGAGGAACGCGAGATCCTGCAGCAGGATCTCGATGACGTGCCGGTGGCGCTGCGCAATCCTGCGTATTTCAGGCCCTTTGAGCTGTTGCTGCGTCCCTTGCCCACGCCCCGCTACAGTTCGATCGATCCGACGCCGTTCATCGGCATCTTCTTCCCCCTGTTCTTCGGCATGATCCTCGGCGACATCGGCTACGGGCTCGTGTTGCTGCTGGTGGCGATCGGGCTCGTCGCGTTCGCCAAGGGCCGGCGGACGGTGCGCCAGGCCGGGCAGATCCTGCTGGTGGCATCGATCTACACCGTCATTTTCGGGGCACTGTACGGCGAGTGCTTCGGCGAACTGGGCGCGCAGTGGCTGGGCCTCGGCCGGGCCTGCATCGACAGGCGTACATCGATCTTGCCGATGCTGTACTTCGCCCTGGCTGTCGGCGCCGTCCACGTGCTCGTCGGGCTGGTCCTGGGCATCGTCTCGTCACTGAAGGGACACCGGACGCGCGAAGCGGTGTCCAGGCTGTTCAGCATCCTGACCTTGCTCTGCGTGGCGGGAGTACTCGCGTCCTATTTCGCACCGGTCGCCGCATTGCTCAGGAAGCCGCTGCTGATGGCGATGCTGGTGATCGGCCCGGTGCTGTTGCTGGCTGGCGGACTGCTGGCGCCTTTCGAGTTGCTCAGGCACCTCGGCAACATCGTGTCATACGCGCGCATCATGGCCGTCGGCCTCGCATCGGTGCTGCTCGCGTACGTCGCCAACGAGCTCGCCGGCGCCGCGGGCAGCGTCTGGATGGGTATTGCGGTCGCCGTGCTGCTGCATGCGTTCAATATCCTGCTCGGCGTGTTCGCGCCGACGATCCACGCGCTGCGCCTGCATTACGTCGAGTTCTTCGGCAAGTTCATCGAAACCGGCGGCCGGCGCTACGAGCCGCTCAAGAAGGTCGACTGAGGAGAAAACCATGGATGCCGTCGTGCACTGGGACAAGGTCCTGATGGCCTTCGCCGCCGCACTCGCGCTGGGGATCAGCGCACTCGCCACTGCCTGGGTGCAGTCGCGGATCGGGGCTTCCGGGGCGGGGGCCCTGGCCGAGAAGCCGGAGCTGACGGCGACGATCATCATCCTGCTTGCGATCCCGGAAACCATCGTGATCCTGGGTTTCGTGATCGCTGCGATGATCCTGCTGCAGGTGTGAGCGATGGGCAGGGCCGAGCTGATCGAGTCGCTGCGCAGCAGGGCCACCGAGGACATGGAAGCGCTCTGGAGCGATGCGAGGGCGCGAGCAGAGTCGTATCGCCTCGAATTGGCGCAGGCGCTTGAGCAGCAACGCATGCGGGAAACAGAGGCCGCTGCCGCGATCGCACGCAAGCTGCTGGACAATGCCACCGTCGAAGCCCGGCAGCGCGCTCGCGAAATTCGCGCACGGGCGGCGCTCGTCCTCGCAGATCGGCTCTACCGTCTGGCAGTCGCGGAGCTGCCGAACTTGCGCGACGCGAGCGGTCCCGAGCTTTTCCTGGCACTGGCTCGCGAGCTGCCGCAACGAGACTGGCAGCGCATCCGCGTGAATCCAGCGGATCGGGAGCCCGCGCGCGCGCGATTCCCGGCTGCCGAAGTCGTGTGCGATCCAGGCATTCGCGGTGGATTGGACGTGGAAGCCGACGCGGGACGGATCCGCGTGAGCAACACGCTCGAGACACGCCTGGAGACGGCCTGGCCAGACCTGCTCCCGCGACTGATCAACGACCTGCTGGCAGAGTCCGATGGGCATCGAACTGCTTCGTGACATCGCCACCGACGGCTACCCGACCGACTATCTGTTGGCGCGGGTGCGTGCCCGGCGGGCCGTGTTGGCGGCGCAATGGAGTGCGATCCGCGCCCGCGGCCTGCCGGCGGAGGGGACTGACGACGCCATCTGGGAGGGATTCCTGCGTGAGCTGGGCTGGCTGCGAGGCCAGATGAATCGTCGACTCCGGACGAGCGTCGATCCGGTGTTCGGCTTGTTCGAGCTGAAGACCGTCGTGCTGTGCCTCCGCAACAAGGCTGTGCAGCGGAATGCGGAGATCGCCAGGCTGCTTGCAGGGAGCCAGGTCTCCGACGCACTGCACGAGGCGCTGTTGCAGGAAGCGGATGTCTCGACTGCGGTCGTGTCAATCGCCGTTGCACTGGAACCTGCGAACGAAGCCGCGAGCTCGCTGCGACGCGCCTATGCGGAGGCGGGGCTCAAAGGCGTCGAGACATGGCTGAACCGGAACTATCTCGGGCAAATGAACAATGCCCGTCTGCATCCGACGGTCCGGGAGTTCTTCGCTGCCTTCGTCGATCTGCGCAATCTCATGACGCTCTACAAGCAGTTGCGCTGGGAAGTCGTCGACGCCGAGGCGTTCCTGCCCGGTGGCACGATCGATCTTGCACGACTGCAGCGGATCAGCGCTGCCAGGGGCACGGCCGGACTCGATCTCCTCGTGCGCGAGATTGCGGGCCGTGCGGCACCGCCGATCGCGACGGCCGAAGGTTCCCTCGAGACGATCCTGCTCGGGAGCCTGTCCCGCAGGATTCGCAGCCTGAGCCGCGAGGAGGATGCCGTCGGCACGGTCCTCGACTACGCGTGGCGCGTCTACATTCACGCGCGCAATCAATCCCTGCTGCTGCACGCCGCCCAGCTCGATTCTGCCGAGATCGAGAAGGAGCTGGTCGCGTGAGAAAGATCGTCGTGATCGCTCCACCCGATGCGTGCCCTGGCTTTGCACTGGCCGGGGTCAGGCAACTGAGTGCGAGCCCGGAAGAGTTGCCAGTCCTGCTGCAACAGCTTGTGCGTGATCCGGTGAATGGCGCCGTCATCGTCGACGAACGGTTGGCGACTGGCAGCGCCCGCGAATACATGCGGGAGCTTGATCGACGCTGGACAGGCCTCGTCATCGTGCTTCCCGCACCCGAGCGGGCGGGAGTCGTTGCGGAGGAGGATTACGTCCTGCAACTGATTCGTCGTGCGATCGGCTATCAGGTGAGGTTGAGCCTTTGAGCGGTCGAATCATCGGCATTTCGGGCCCGACCGTCAGCGTGGACCTGGCCGGACTCAAGCTCTACGAGCGCGTCGTCGTCGGCGAGGCCGGACTCATGGGCGAGGTCGTACGCCTGGAGCGGGAACGTGCCGTCGTGCAGGTTTACGAGAATACGCGAGGCCTGGCGGTCGGCGAGCCGGTCGTCGGCACCGGTACGCAGCTGACGGCTCGACTAGGTCCGGGCCTGTTGCGCCAGATGTTCGATGGGTTGCAGCGGCCGCTCGAGGCGATGCGTGAGTCGCAGGGGCCCTTCCTCCTTCCGGGTGGATCCGGCGCAGGCCCGACCGCAGCGATGAAGCTGCGCTTCTCGCCGACGAAGTCGCGAGGCGACGCGATCCGGATCGGCGAGTCTTTCGGGTACGTCGAAGAAGGGGCGTTCCGCCATCCGATCCTTGCCGTCGACTGCGAGGGCACGATCGATGCGATCAAGGACGGCGAGATCGCGTTGGAGGACGCCGTTGCAACGCTAGCCGATGGACGGCAGGTCTTCGTCTGCCATGACTGGCCCGTGCGACTGCCGAGGCCTTATCGGCGCAAGCTCTCGCGGTTCGAACCGCTGACCACAGGGCAGCGTTGCATCGACTTCCTGTTCCCGCTGGCACGTGGCGGCAGTGCCATCTTTCCCGGCGGGTTCGGCACCGGCAAGACGCTGCTCGAGCAATCGATCGCGAAGTTCGCCGAGGTGGACATCGTCGTGTACGTGGGTTGCGGCGAGCGCGGCAACGAAATGGCCGAGATGCTCGACGACTTCACCGTGCTCAGCGATCCCTGGAGCAAGCGGCCACTGATGGAACGCACCATCGTCGTCGTGAACACATCGAACATGCCAGTGG
>JBAVIQ010000024.1:0-11345 GCA_049687035.1 Steroidobacteraceae bacterium | reverse complement strand
CCTAAAATCCCGCGTCTTTACTGCCGGGACTCCTCGGCAGCCATCGTTACTGGTTTGGAGTAAGGCTCATGTACGCGGTCATTGCGACGGGCGGCAAGCAGTATCGCGTCGCTGAAGGCGACGTGGTGCGCATCGAGAAACTGGCCGCCGAACTCGGCGCCGCCGTCGAATTCGACAAAGTGCTCCTCGTCGGCAGCGGCAGCGACGTCAAGGTCGGCGCCCCGCTGGTCGCGGGCAGCACGGTTTCGGGCGTCGTGCACAAGCACGGCAAGGGCGAGAAGAAGGCGATCGTGAAGTTCCGCCGGCGCAAGCACTACCTGCGCCAGGGCACGCACCGCCAGTTCTACACCGACGTCAAGATCACCGGTATCCAGGCCTGAGCCTGGCGCTGAACACACCCTTCGGAGTCCTCTGCAATGGCACATAAAAAGGCAGGCGGTTCGACCAAGAACGGCCGCGAATCCGAGAGCAAGCGCCTCGGTCTCAAGAAGTTCGGCGGCGAGAACGTCGTTGCCGGCAACATCCTCGTGCGTCAACGTGGCACGGCCTATCGTGCCGGCGACAACGTGGGCGTCGGCACGGACCACACCCTGTTCGCGCTCACCAACGGCACCGTGCAGTTCAAGCGCAAGGGCGTGGACCAGCGCGTGCACGTCAGCGTCGAGCCCAGCAAGGGTTGACCCTCAGCCTCTCCCGCATGCGGGAGAGGGCGCGCAACGCGCGGGTGAGGGTTCAGATCTGCTGCTCGACCGATCGCAAGAGGCCTCGGCAATGCCGGGGCCTTCTTGTTTCCGACTACCCCCCCCAACCCCAATCCCCGAACCTCGCAAATGAAATTCGTCGACGAAGCCACGATCAAGGTGCAAGCCGGCAACGGCGGCCGCGGCATGGTCAGCTTTCGCCGCGAGAAATTCATGCCCTTCGGCGGGCCGGACGGCGGTGATGGCGGTGATGGCGGCCACGTCTACCTGGTCGCAAAAGCCGGGCTGAACACGCTTGCCGACTTCCGCCACATGCGCAGCTTCAAGGCTGTGAACGGCGAGCCGGGCGGCAGTGCAGACTGCAGCGGCCGCGGTGGCGCTGATGCGGAAGTATTTGTGCCCGTCGGCACGGTGGTCTACGACGTCGACACCGAGGAAACGCTGGGCGACCTCGCTGCCGATGGCGACCGCATCCTCGTTGCGAAAGGCGGCGAGGGCGGAATGGGCAACCAGCGTTTCAAGAGCAGCATGAACCGCACGCCGCGCAAAGCGACGCCGGGCAATCCCGGCGAGAAGCGCGAGTTGCGGATCGAACTCAAGCTGCTGGCCGACGTCGGCCTGCTCGGCCTGCCGAACGCGGGCAAATCCACGCTGATCAGCGCGGTGTCATCGGCCAAGCCGAAAATCGCGGACTATCCGTTCACCACGCTGCACCCGAACCTGGGCGTCGTCTACGTGGGCGAGCACCAGAGCTTTGTCATGGCCGATATTCCGGGCGTGATCGAAGGTGCCGCCGAAGGGGCGGGGCTCGGCATCCGATTTCTCAAGCACCTGCAGCGCACACGCCTGCTGCTGCACCTCGTCGACATCGCGCCGCCGGATCCTGCTGCAGACCCCGTCGTCGATGCGCGTGCCATTGCGGGCGAGCTGAAGAAATTCAGCCCGGAGCTCGCCGTGCGTGAGCGTTGGCTCGTGCTCAACAAGATGGACCTGCTACCGCCGGCAGATGCCGAAAAGCGCTGCAAGGAGATCGTGCGTCGCCTGCGCTGGAAGGGCCCGGTGTACCGCATTTCGGGCGTCACCAAGCAGGGTACGCAGCAGCTGTGCTTCGACATCATGCGGCGGCTCGAAGAAATCCGGCTTTCCGGCATCGAACTCCCCGACGCGGGTTAGCCTGGCGTCGCGGCCACGTATCCGGGGCGTCCCGTTCTGGATCTGCGTACCGTGGAAAAGGAAAAAGCCGGCTGTGAGCCGGCTCTTTCGTATCGATCAGGCCGCGGCGTCAGCGCCGCGACGGGCTGCTGCCTTACTTGGCGGCGGCGTCCAGGGCCTTGATCTTGGCATTGAGCTCGCGCTTGTGGCGGGCCGCCTTGTTGCTGTGGATGATGCCCTTGGTCACCATCGTGTCGATCACGGGCTGGGCCTGCTTGAAGGCGGTCGTGGCTTCGGCCTTGTCGCCGACGCCGATCGCGGCGAGGACTTTCTTGATCGACGTGCGCAGGCGCGAGCGGGCGGCCATGTTGTGGGCACGACGCTTCACAGCCTGCTTGGCGCGCTTTTCTGCGGACTTGATGTTCGCCACTGACTTCAGCTCCTGCGGCCGGCGTGCCCACCCAGGGGACGACCAACCTTCGGGTAATCGGGTTAAAAGAGCCGCGTATTTTGGCGATCGAGGGCCGTAAGGTCAAGGGATGAATAGGCCAGGAAGGGGAGGAAGGGCAGGAAGGGCAGGAAGGGCAGGAAGGGCAGGAAGGGCAGGAAGGGCAGGAAGGATTAGAAAGGATCGATTCCGTGTCGCTTCCGCGCCTTCCTCAACTTCCTAGCCTTCCTCCCCTTCCTCCCCTTCCTAGTATCATCCGCGGCCCATGTCCCCGACTGTGACCCTCCCTTGAGCGGCGGCGGCTTCTTCCGCAGCACCTCGATCGTCGGTGCCTTCACGCTCATTTCGCGCGTGACCGGCCTGCTGCGAGACATGGTCTATTCCAGGATGTTCGGGGCCGGCCTGCTCATGGACGCGTTCCTGGTCGCGTTCAAGATCCCCAATTTCATGCGGCGGCTGTTTGCCGAAGGCGCGTTCTCGCAGGCGTTCGTGCCGGTCGTCTCCGAGTACAAGGTCCAGCGCGAACACGACGAAGTGCGCGAACTGATCGACGGGGCGATGGGCACGATGGCTTGGTTCCTGTCCGTGATCACCGTCATCGGCATCGTCGCGGCGCCGCTGCTGGTGATGCTGTTCGCGCCGGGCTTCCGCGCGGACGGCAGCCGCTTCGACCTCACCGTCGACATGCTGCGCTGGACGTTCCCCTACATCCTCTTCGTCTCGCTCGCGGCCCTCGCGGGCGGCGTGCTGAACAGCTACGGCAAGTTCGCCGTGCCTGCGACGACGTCCACGCTCATGAACCTGGTCATGATCGTGTTCGCCGCCTTCATTGCGCCGCACTTCGCGCAACCTGGCGTCGTGCTGGCCATCGGCGTGTTCGTGTCGGGTCTCGTGCAACTCGGGTTCCAGTTGCCGTTCATGCTCAAGCTCGGCCTGCTCAGGCGGCCGCGCTGGCGCTGGGACCACGAGGGCGTAAAGCGTATCGGCCGGCTCATGCTGCCGGCGATCTTCGGTTCGTCGGTGTCGCAAGTGGCCCTGCTGCTCGACACATTGATTGCTTCGTTCCTCGCCACGGGCAGCATCGCGTGGCTGTACTACGCGGATCGCCTGGTCGAATTTCCGCTAGGCGTGTTCAGCATCGCGCTCGCCACCGTGATCCTGCCCGGGCTCGCGTCGCACCACGCGTCGCAGTCACCGGAGCGCTTCGCCTCGACGCTCGACTGGGCCGTGAAACTCACGACCATCGTCGTGCTGCCTGCCACAGTGGCCTTGCTCATCCTCGCCGGTCCGCTGACGATTGCGATCTTCCATTACGGCAAGTTCGACGAGCAGGACGTGCGCATGTCGACGCTCGCGCTCATGGCGTACTCGAGCGGCCTCATGGGCTTCAGCATGGTGAAGGTGCTGGCGCCGGGTTTCTTCGCGCGACAGGACACCAGGACCCCGGTGCGGATCGGCGTGCAGTCGCTCGCCGTGAACATGGGGCTGAACGTCGCCGTGGTGCTGCCGCTCGCGTTCATCTACCCGAACCTGCCCGGCCTGCACGCGCTGCTCGCGCTGAACAACGGCATTGGCGCCTGGTTCAATGCCACGCGGCTCTACCGCGGGCTGCGCAGGCAGCACGTGCTGCATCACTCCACGGGCTGGCGCCAGACGCTGGTGCAGGTTCTGGCCGGCAACGTGCTCATGGGTGTCTTCCTCTGGTTCGTCGCGGGTGACACACAGCACTGGCTCGAGATGAATGCGTGGCGCCGTGTCGGCTGGATGGGCGTGCTGGTCGTCGGCGGAGCGGGCATCTATTTCGGCACGCTGTACGTGCTGGGCATGCGCCTGCGCGACCTGCGCCACCAGAAGATCGTGGTGCCGCCGCGGACCGGGGACGCGTCGTCGTGAGTCGTCCGCTCGAACTCGTCCGCGGCCTGCACAACCTGCGTCCGGAGCACCGTGGTTGCGTCGCGACGATCGGCAATTACGACGGGGTGCATCGCGGCCACCAGCACATGCTCGAGGCCACGCGGCGCAAGGCCGATGAGCTCGGCGTGCCTGTCACCGTGGTTACGTTCGAGCCGACTCCGCGCGAATTTTTCGAAGGTGCGGCGGCGCCCGCACGCCTGATGCGGCTGCGCGAGAAGCTCGAAGCGCTGGCGCTCTACGGGGTCGACCGCGTCGTGGTGCTGCGATTCGACGCACGCATGCGCAACTTCAGCGCCGCGGAGTTCGAGCAGAAGCTGCTGGTGCAAGGCCTCGGCGTGCGGCACATGGTCGTGGGCCACGACTTTCATTACGCGCGCAAGCGCGAGGGCAACATCCACTCGCTGCGCGCGGCCGGTGAGCGGCACGGCTTCTCGGTGGAGGAGGTGGACGAGTTTCTCGTCGCGGGCGAACGCGTGAGCAGTTCGCTCGTGCGCGAAGCCCTCGGCCGCAACGACATGGAGCGTGCCGCCCACCTGCTCGGCCGGCCGTACCGCATGACCGGTCGCGTGCGACGCGGCGTGCAGCTCGGCCGCACGCTCGGCTATCCCACGGCGAACCTCGCCCTGCATCGCAAGGTGGTGCCGCTCTGGGGCATCCTGGCCGTGCGTGTCAGTGGTGCCGGTCTCAAGGACCATCCTGCCGTGGTGAGCCTCGGGACGCGCCCGACGGTCAATGGCACCGATCCACTGCTCGAAGTGCACTTGTTCGATTTCGACGGCGACCTCTACGGCAAATACCTGAGCGTCGATTTCCTGCGTTGGCTCCGGGCCGAGCAGAAGTTCGAGTCGCTGGATGCACTGGTCGTCCAGATGGACGTCGATTCATCCCGCGCCCGGGCCGCCCTCGCCGAAATTCCGCGCCCAGCCTGAACCCGGCGCTGCGCGCGCCGACATGGCTGGATTAAATCCATGAATTGCCTCAATATTTCCGGTTCCGTGCCCGCGTGCGCGACCCGCTCCGAAGTCCCTCTCCATGGCTGACTACAAGAACACCTTAAACCTGCCCGAGACGGCATTCCCGATGAAGGCCGATCTCGCTCGCCGCGAGCCGGACATGCTGGCGTGGTGGGACGAGCACCGCACGTACGACAAGCTGCGCGCCATCGCGAAGGACCGGCCGAAGTTCATCCTGCACGACGGTCCGCCATACGCCAACGGCGCGATCCACATCGGCCACGCGGTCAACAAGATCCTGAAGGACATCATCGTCAAGTCGCGCACCCTCGACGGCTTCGATGCGCCGTACGTGCCGGGTTGGGATTGCCACGGCCTGCCGATCGAGCACGCGGTCGAGAAGGTGCGGGGCCGCGAAATGAAGCAGCTCGACGCCAAGGCGTTCCGCCAGGCCTGCCGTGAATTCGCGATGGAGCAGATCGACGTCCAGCGCAAGGACTTCATCCGGCTCGGCGTCATGGGCGACTGGTTCAACCCGTACCTGACGCTTGCGCCGAGCTACGAAGCCGAACAGCTGCGCGCATTTGCGCAGATCATCCGCAACGGTCACCTGTACAAGGGCTACAAGCCCGTGCACTGGTGCATCGATTGCCGCTCGGCGCTCGCCGAAGCCGAAGTCGAATACGAAGAGCGCACGTCGCCGTCGATCGACGTCCGCTTCGAGGTCGTCGATGGCGCCGATCTCGCGCGGCGCGTGGGCGTGAGCCTGCCGACGGGCCGCGCCAGCGTCGTGATCTGGACGACGACGCCGTGGACGCTGCCGGCCAACCAGGCCGTCGCGGTACATGCCGAGTTCGATTACTCGGTGCTAGCAGTCGATGCGGGTGCTGGCGAGGAGTTGCTGATCGTCGCTGCGGAGCTCGCGCTGTCGGTGCTGAAGCGCGCCGAAGTCACTGCATCGCGTGAACTGGCGCGGGTGAAGGGCGAGGCGCTCGAGCACCTGCGATTGCGCCATCCTTTCTATGACCGGATCGTGCCCGTGATCCTCGGTGAGCACGTGACGCTCGAAAGCGGCACCGGCGCCGTGCACACCGCGCCCGGCCACGGCCAGGAAGACTTCGTCGTCGGCAAGCAGTACGGCCTCGCGGTCGATAATCCCGTCGGCAGCGACGGGCGCTTCCTGCCGGCCACGCCGATCTTCGCCGGCGAGAAAGTCTTCGACGCGAACAAGCACGTCGTCGAGGTGCTCGCGGAGCGCGGTGCGCTGCTGCATCACGAAGCGTTCCGTCACAGCTACCCGCACTGCTGGCGCCACAAGACGCCGGTGATCTTCCGCGCTACGCCGCAGTGGTTCATCAGCATGGAACAGGCGGGCCTGCGCGCCGCGGCGCTCACCGAGATCGGCAAGGTCGAGTGGACGCCGGGCTGGGGCGAGCAGCGTATCTACAGCATGATCGCGGGCCGTCCCGACTGGTGCATCTCGCGCCAGCGCATGTGGGGCGTGCCGCTCTCGCTGTTCACGCACAGGGAAACGGGCGAGCTGCATCCGCGCACGCCTGAGCTCGTGGACCAGGTGGCCGGGCTCGTCGCCAGGGACGGCATCGATGCCTGGTTCGATCTCGATCCGGCCACGCTGCTCGGCGCCGATGCGTCGAGCTACGAGAAGGTCACCGACATCATGGATGTCTGGGTCGACTCGGGCGTTTCGCATCATTGCGTGTCGCAGAGCCGGCCCGAAATCCTCTCGCCCGCCGACCTCTACCTCGAAGGCTCGGACCAGCATCGCGGCTGGTTCCACAGCTCGCTGCTGACCTCCGTCGCGCAGAAAGGCCACGCGCCCTACAAGGGCGTGCTCACCCACGGCTTCACCGTGGACGAGAAGGGCCGCAAGATGTCGAAGTCGCTCGGCAACGTCGTGTTGCCGCAGAAAGTGATGAGCACGCTCGGCGCCGACGTGCTGCGCCTGTGGGTTGCAGCCACGGACTACGCCAACGAGATCAGCGTTTCGGACGAGATCCTGAAGCGCACGTCGGATTCGTACCGTCGTGTCCGCAACACCGTGCGCTTCCTGCTCGGCAATCTCGCGGGCTTCGATCCAGCGCGTGATGCGCTGCCGGTGGACCAGATGCTCGCACTCGACCGCTGGGCGCTCGCCCGCACGCGCGAGCTGCAGCACGAGGTCGTCGCGGCCTATCGCAGCTACGAATTCCACGTCATCTACCAGAAGCTGCACAACTTCTGCGTCGTCGACCTCGGCGGCTTCTATCTCGACGTGCTCAAGGATCGTCTCTACACGACGCGGGCGACGGGTCCTGCACGCCGTTCGGCGCAGACCGCGATGTACTGGATCGCCGAGGCGATGGTGCGCTGGCTCGCGCCGATCATGTCGTTCACGGCCGAAGAGATCTGGCGCTTCATGCCGGGTGAGCGTGCGGAATCGGTGTTCTTCACGACCTGGGCCGACCTCCCCGCGACAGGGGAGGCCGTGCAGGCGATCGACTGGCCGAAGGTGCTGGAGGCGCGTGCCACCGTGCTGCGCGAGCTCGAGCGCCTGCGCGTTGCCGAACAGATCGGTGCGCCGCTCGATGCCGAGGTGACGCTTTACGGCACGCCGGAGTGGACCGCAGCCCTGCAGCCGCTCGGCGACGAACTGCGGTTCGTCCTGATCACGTCGGAGGCGAAGGTGGCGGACGCCGGCACTCGTCCGCCCGCAGCCCTGGCAACGGATGGGGAGGGCAAGAGCGGGCTCTGGCTGCACGTCAGGCGCTCCGAGGCGCCGAAGTGCGCGCGCTGCTGGCACAAGCGGTCCGACGTCGGTACCGTGGCAGCCCATCCGGAGCTGTGCGGGCGTTGCGTGGTCAACCTCGACGGCCCGGGCGAGACCCGCCGGTACGTCTGAGACGGACAATGACGCGATGAACCCTTCGACGAACCCCACTCCGCCACCGCCCGGGAAGAACACGCCCGTGGCGATCGGCCTCGCGACGCTCACCGGCCTGCGCATGCAGCGCACGCACCCCGCGGCCTGGTTGTGGGTGTCGCTGTTCGTCATCGCCTTCGACCAGGCGACGAAGTTCCTGGTCAATCGCTTCCTCGACCTGTACGAGCGGGTTGAAGTGCTGCCGGTGCTGGACTTCACGCTGCTGCACAACACGGGCGCCGCGTTCAGCATCCTGGCCGACGCGTCCGGCTGGCAACGTGGATTCTTCGTCACGCTCGGATTCGTCGTCAGCGCCGCACTCGTCGTCTGGCTCTGGCGGCTGCCGCGCGGCGAGAAGTTCCTGCCGCTGGCGCTGGCGCTGATCATCGGCGGTGCGCTCGGCAACGTGATCGACCGCTTGACGCACGGGTACGTGATCGATTTCATCCATGCGCACTGGGGCGCTGCCTACTTCCCCGCATTCAATATCGCCGACAGCGCGATCACCATCGGCGCGGCGCTGCTGATCCTGGATGCGTTCCGCGAGCGGCACGCCTAGCCGATGCGCATCCTGCTCGCCAATCCACGCGGTTTCTGCGCCGGCGTCGACCGGGCGATCGACATCGTCGAGCGCGCGCTGGAGCTCTTCGGCGCACCGATCCACGTGCGGCACGAGGTGGTGCACAACAAGTTCGTCGTCGACCGGTTGCGCAGCCTGGGCGCCGTGTTCGTCGAGGAACTCGACGAGGTGCCTGACGGCGCCACGGTCATCTTCAGTGCCCACGGCGTCTCGAAGGCGGTGCAGGCCGAAGCCAGGCGGCGTGATCTGCGCGTGTTCGACGCCACCTGCCCGCTCGTGACCAAGGTGCACATGGAAGTCTCGCGCTACGGTCGCGACGGTCGCGACGTGATCCTGATCGGCCACGAGGGTCACCCGGAAGTCGAAGGCACGATGGGCCAGTTCGACGCGTCGCAGGGCGGGCGCATCTGCCTGGTCGAGGACGTCGACGACGTGCGCCACCTGAACGTGCGCGATCCCGCGCGGGTGGGCGTGGTCACGCAGACGACGCTCTCCGTGGACGACACGGCCGACGTGCTCGAGGCGCTGCAGGCCAAATTCCCGACACTCGCGACGCCGCGTAAGGAAGACATCTGCTATGCGACGCAGAACCGCCAGGACGCCGTGAAGAAGCTGGTCGCGGACTGCGACGTGATGGTGGTGGTCGGATCGGCCACGAGCTCGAATTCCAATCGCCTGCGTGAAATCGCCGAGAAGGCGGGCATGCCGGGCTACCTCGTTGACGGCCCGGAGGACCTGCGTGCGGAGTGGTTCGCGGGCAAGCAGGCCGTGGGTGTCACGGCAGGCGCTTCAGCGCCCGAACTGCTGGTGCAGCGTGTCGTGGCGCGTCTCAAGGAGTGGGGCGGGCAGGGCGCGACCGAGATCGAGGGGCGGGCGGAGCATGTCGTATTCGCGCTGCCACGGGAGTTGCGTGTCAGCTTGCCGGGCTCAGTCCCCGCCGCCAGCCGGGACGATGGCTGAGTCCGGCTGATCGTCCTGCGCCATTGGCCGTTACTCTATCTACCAGCAGTCCGCGGACGTCGCCGACTTGGTGCCCGTCTGGTCGATCGTGAAAGTGGCGCAATTGGAGTCGACGGCCTGGCTGCCCGTCGCAGTGGCTGTCGCCGAGAAGCTGGCTGCATTGGCGCCGTTGGCAATCGACAGCGTGTAGTAGCCCTTCTCCGTGGTGGCGGGAAGCCCAAGACCAGCCGGGGCCGCCGTCGAGAGCAGCGCGTTGGTGGCGTACGTATTGTTCTGCAGGTAGAACTTTTCCTGCGCAGCTGCAAGGTTCAGCAAGGCGCTCTTGGCCTCGGCGCGATTCGCGCGCAGGACGTACTGGCGGTAGCTCGGCACTGCGATGGCGGCCAGTATGCCGATGATCGCGACGACGGTCACCAGCTCGATGAGGGTAACGCCACGGGACTTTGATTGCATCGATTTGCTCCGTCCGTACCACGGGCCGGCAGCGTGCGCTGCCGGCCCGGATTACGTCAGTTGGTTCCGCGCTGCTGCCAGTATGTGCGCACCGGCGGGTTGTTGAGTCCGCTGCCGCAGCTCTCGAGGCCGACCAGGCAGATGGGCGGCACCGCCGGCGGGTTCGGATTGCTTGCATCCGCATCGGGGGTCGGGAACACGAAGATCGCTTCCGGTGCGATGCTGCCCTGGGCCAGTTGCTTGGACCGGTCGGACACACTGGACAAGCCCGCCGTCGCAACGTCGAAGTTCACCACCGGTTTCGCGGTAGTCGCGTCCACGACGTAGAGTCGGTTCAGCCCGACGGTCGAGACGCAGAATTCCGGGTTGTAGGCACGCTGTTGCGGCGAATAAGTTGTAAAGAAGATGCGATTCTGGAACGTGCGCGACTCCGCCAGCACCTTCTCGCCCGTGTCCTGCAGGTTCGTTTTCCAGCCGACATCGGCCGCCGCGATCGTCGGGTTCAGGTTGGACGTCACGTCGATCAGGCGCGAATCGCCGTCAGTGATGATCTGGTGGCACGGCGAGGTCTCACTGGCACAGGTGGCCTTGTACTGCGAATTCTGCACCTGCGTGAACATGTTGAAATCGCGCAGGCTATAGAAGCGATTGACCGCCGACACGTCCGAGATCGGTTTCTCGCGATGGCCCGAGCCGATGCTGATGTTGATGAAGTTGACCGTGCCGGACTTCATCAGCGCAACGTCAGGAGCGTAGAAAAAGCGGCGGTTCGACGCAATCGGCTTCGGGTCGGCCAGTTCGCCAGCGCCCAGCTGAGCAAAGACGCCTCCCCACACCAGGTCGGCCGGTAACTGGCCGTTACGGATGTCGAAGCGCCAGATGCGGCCGCCCATGTCCGCGGCATACATGCGGTCGGCGTAACCGTCGCCCGTGAGATCGACGACGCGGATGTCGCCGGGGATGGAGTTCGTCATCTTGGCGAGCGTCAGCTGCGAGCCGCTCGACGTCGGGCCGGCCTGCCAGATCAGGGCGCCGGTGATGGCGTCGATCATGAACACGCGGTTGCCCACGGTGTCTGCCACGTAGCCGATCGTGTCCTGAGATACGTCATATCCGCCGCCGAACACCAGCACCATCTTGTCCGGGTTGCTGCTGGTCCAGGTGCGGTTGACGTTGACCCGCGCGAGCGTCGGCGCGGACCAGGTCTGTCCGACGCCGGGCAGGTCGGTTGGGCCGATCGACCAGAGCAGCTTCGGCGTGCTGC
>JBAVIQ010000023.1:0-10063 GCA_049687035.1 Steroidobacteraceae bacterium | reverse complement strand
CTGACGGCCTATTGATCGCTGAAGTTACAGGGGCCCGCTGGATGGGTTGCGGTCTTCCTCTGCGCCCCGGGGTCTCACGCGCATCGTGAATCGCGCGGAGGAACCGCACGATTCACGGCGACCCTTGCTCGAGCGAGAGCGAAGCGATGGTGCCAGCGCAGTAGCGACACGGCATCAGTGCCGCTTCGCTCTTTACGCTCGAGCTGCGGCGTTCGACACGGAGCGGCGGGATAGAACCGGCCGCCTGGTTCGCGCGTCAACCGCGCATTCGCGCGCGGAACTCACTGCTGCTGAGTTGGGCCAGTTGTGTCGGCCGGAGGCTCCGGCACGGCGCCTTCATCCGCGCCCGGCTCCTCGCTTTCCTTCAGCGCTTCCTCGGCCCAGTTCTCGTCTTCCCCGGACAGCTTGTCTTCCGGCGGATTGCCGTCGTAGACGGCGTACTGCCGACGCTGCAGGTACGCGTTGCGCACGAATGCGTAAGGGTCGTACGTCTGCTTGAGCGTCTTGTCGAGCGGCAGGAGGCGCGCGCGCGTGTCGATGAGGCTGAGCCCCAGCGAAAACCAGCGTTCGGACCCCGAGTTGTACCAGCGGAACGGTTGCGTGAAGTCGTCGGCGATGCGGGCCGGCGTGTCCCGCAACGTAGCGGGGCCAAGAAAGGGGATGATCAGGTACGGTCCCGCCGGGACGCCCCACCAGCCGAGCGTTTGTCCCGAGTCCTCGTCGTGCTTCGGCAGCGTGGTGCCGCCGGAAGCCACGTCGATCAAGCCGCCCCAGCCGAGCGTCGTGTTCAGCAGGAAGCGCCCGGTGTCCTGCGCGCCCTCCTTGAACTTGCCCTGCAGCAACTGGTTCGCGATCGTCGTCGGATAACCCAGGTTCTCGAAGAAGTTGCCCATGCCGGTCTGCACGAGTTTCGGCGTGTAATCGTGATAGACGATGGCTGCGGGCTTCAGCGCATAACGGTCGAGCGTGTCGTTGAACCTGTAAACGCCGCGATTGAACTTCTCGAACGGGTCGCGGTTCTTCTCGCGCGGTTTGCCATCGGCCTGCATCGTTGCACAGCCGCCGAGAAACGCGGCCAGGGCCAGCAAGGCGAGACCGCCCGCTAGCCGGGAAATCAGCGGCCTGGGCGCGCTGCGAGAAGTGTGGAGAAACATAGGAGCCTTCTATACCGTGGCGGCGGAACGACCGCCCTGCCGTGCTTCAGGCGCGGCATTCTACCGATTCGGGTGGTGTCGTCGCTTGCTTAGCCCGGCGAGCGCTGTCTGTCCGGCGAACGCTCTCGATCCGGTGCCTGCCCGTCCGGCGGCTGCTTCGACCGATTGCGTTCCTTTGGCAGCCATTCACGCACTTCCTTGAGTCGCGCCACGAATTTCGCGCGCTGCTGTTCGGTGATGCTCGGCACCGACAGGGCAAGTTCGAGCTGGTTGATGGCAAGCATGAGGTCACCACCCATCAGGTGGTATTCCGCCATGTAGGAGTAGGCGTCGGCTACGTCACCCGCCGCGTTGGCGGCCATTGCCGTCAGTCGGATCTGCTCCTGCGTCGGCGGCACGTTGTTGAACAAGTCGAGCAGCACTTCGTGCGCGCGCTTCGGGCGCCCAGCCTGCAGCAGCGCCTCGCCGTAGCGGACCGTGACGGGCACGTTGCGGGGGGCCAGCACACGTGCGCGTTCCAGCGTCTCCAACGCCTCTTGCGTCCTGCCTGTGGCGAGCTGTGCCTGGCCGAGCGCGGTGTGGAACGCCATGACTTCCGGGTATTGCTGGCGCAACCGGGTGAAGGTGACCACCGCCTTGTCGGCTTCGTTGCCGTACAGCTGCGACAGGCCGCGGCCGTACGTCTGGGCGAGCGACAGGTCGGCTTCGTTGTCGGCGAGCGCCTTGTAGTAATCGCGGGAGTCGCCGTTGCGCGAGAAGAGCAGCACGCGGATGCGTTCCTTCATCAACGCATAGCTGAGGCTGTCCTTGGGATTGACCGGCGGGTACTGCAGGGCGCGGTCTTTGGATTCGGCGATACGATTGCTGGTGACGGGGTGGGTCCGCAGCAGCTCGGGCACACGATCCGGGCCAAGCTGCGTACGACGGAACATCGTGTCGAAGAAAGCCGGCATCGCGTTTGGATCGAAACCGGCGGACGCCAGCACGCCGATGCCGATGCGATCAGCCTCGTATTCATTGTCGCGCGTGAAGTTGATGCCTGCCTGCGCGGCCATGTTCTGGGCCGCGGTGATTGCGCCCATGGTCACGTCCGAACTGCCGCCTCCGACCGCGCCCACCAGGATCGCCGCGAGCACTGCGGCCGTGGACATCAGGTTTGCGCGCGACTGCGCTTCGAGACCGCGCGCAATGTGCCGCTGCGTGACGTGCGCCACCTCGTGCGCCAGCACGCCGGCGAGTTCGCTCTCATTGCGCGTCTCGAGCATGAGGCCCGAGTGAATGCCAACGTACCCGCCTGGCAGGGCGAACGCGTTGATGGCCGGATCGCGCACGACGAAGAAATTGAAGCTGCGGTTGCCATCCTGGGCGAGGCTCGACAGCCGCAGCCCGAGCGACTGGATGTATTCATGAACCTCCGGATCGTCAAGGATCATGCCGGCCTCGTGCAGGTTGCGCATGACCATTCGACCGATCTGGCTCTCGTCCTCGAGGCTGAGCGCCGCCTGGGCCGCGGTCCCCATTTCGGGGAGCTGGTCCTGCGAGGACTTCTGGGGCTGTGCCAGGGCCGGCTGCGCGGCCAGAAGCAGGGCCAGTGCCGCCAGGCGGAGACGGCGCAGGATGGTGGTGAAATTCATGTGCTTCCTCTGACCGCAGGCCCTGCCGAGGGTTCCTCGGCAGGGCCTAAAGCGTCTCGGAGGCGAAATCCGCCAGGCGCGAGCGCTCGCCGCGGGTCAGGGTGATGTGGCCATAGTGCTGCCAGCCGCGGAAGCGGTTCACGACGTAGGTGAGGCCGCAGGTGGTCTCCGACAGGTACGGTGAATCGATCTGGGCGATGTTGCCGAGGCAGACGAGCTTGGTGCCGGGGCCGGCCCGGGTCACCAGCGCCTTCATCTGTTTGGGTGTCAGGTTCTGCGCCTCGTCCAGGATCAGGTAGCGGTTCAGGAACGTGCGGCCGCGCATGAAGTTGAGCGAGCGGATCTTGATGCGGTTGCGCAGCAGGTCGTTGGTGGCGGCGCGACCCCAGCTGCCGCCTTCCTGGCTCTGCGTCAGGACTTCGAGGTTGTCCATCAGCGCGCCCATCCAGGGCTCCATCTTTTCCTCTTCCGTGCCTGGCAGGAAGCCGATGTCCTCGCCCAGCGGGATCGTGACACGCGTCATGATGATCTCGGTGAAACGATTCGTTTCGAGCGCCTGCGACAGTCCCGCGGCCAGCGTCAGCAGCGTCTTGCCCGTTCCCGCCGGGCCGAGGATGGTGACGAAGTCGATTTCAGGATCGAGCAGCAGGTTGAGGGCGAAGTTCTGTTCGCGATTGCGCGCACTGATGCCCCAGACACCGTGGCGTTCACTGCGGTAGTCGCGCGCCACTTCAATGACGGCAGACTCGCCGTCGATCGAACGCACGATGCCTTCGAGGCCGTGATCGTCGGTCTGGTAAACGAATTGATTGGGCGCCCAGTTGCCAACCAGCTTGTTGCGTACGCGGTAGAACGAGCGGCCACCGGCCTCGTGCCAGGACTCGAGCTTGCGGCCCGCTTTGTCCCAGAAGTTGCCGGGCAGCTTTTCGATGCCGGTGTAGAGGAGGTCGGCGTCCTCGATCGTCTTGTCGCTGTAATAGTCCTCGGCGCGCACCCCCAGGATCGCGGCCTTGATGCGCAGGTTGATGTCCTTCGACACCAGCGTGACACGCGCGTCACGGTGTTCCTGCTGCAGTGCCAGTGTCTGCGCGAGGATCGCGTTATCGGCGCCATGACCGGGCAGGGTGGCCGGCAGGTTGCCGTTCAACTGTCTGGTCTGGAAATAGAGGCGGCCGCTCGGTGGCTTCTTGCCGCCCGGCGTGAACTTGGCTGCGGGCAGTTCGATGCCATGATCGATCTGCAGCTTGTTCGAGTTCGCCATCAGTTCGTCGAGAAAACGGCTGACCTGGCGCACGTTGCGGGCGGATTCCGAGAGTCCCTTCTTGCCTGCATCGAGCTCTTCGAGCACGGTCATGGGAATGAAGATGTCGTGCTCCTCGAACCGGAAGATGGCCGAGGGGTCGTGCATCATGACGTTGGTGTCGAGAACGTAGATCCTGCGCGGTTCAATCTGCTTCCGGGTCTTGGCCAAGTCGGGCTCCGCTGATGTGGTATGGCGGGAAGGGTGTGGCGGCTGACCGCCGCGTCAGAGCGCAGCCGCAGCGGCGAGCACTTCTTCCGCGTGGCCGGGCACTTTTACCTTGCGCCATTCGCGGCGCAATACGCCCTTCGCGTCAATCAGGAAAGTACTGCGTTCGACGCCCATGTACTTCCTGCCGTACATGCTCTTTTCCTTCCACACGTCGAAGAGCTGGCACACGGCCTTTTCCTCGTCCGCCAGCAGCGGGAACGTGAAGCCGTACTTGGCGATGAACTTGTCGTGCGACGCGACGCTGTCCGGCGACACGCCGACGATGTCCGTGCCTGTCTTCTTGAATTTCGCGTGCAGGTCGCGGAAGGCTTCGCCTTCCTTGGTGCAGCCCGACGTGTTGTCTTTCGGATAGAAGTACACGACGAGGTTCTTGCCGGCGATATCGGCCAGCTGCCATTTCCTGCCGCCGCTCGCGGCAGCGGAGAAGGCGGGCACCTTGCGGTCGAGCGTGACGGTCTTTGCAGGCATGAGTTGCGTGGCTCAGGACTTCAGGGGTTCGAGGATTGCATCCAGGTTCATGTGATCGCAGAGATCCATGAACTCTTCGCGCAGTGCGGCGATGTGGATCCGCGTTGGCACGTGAATGACCATGTACACAGAGAACATCGGGGCACCCGTGTGCGCGGCGTTGTACGTGCGGGTGCTGATGTCACCCACGTCGATGCCGCGCGACGAGAAGAAGCCGGACAGTGTGTGCAATACGCCCGGCTGGTCGAGGCACACGACATCGACCGTGTAGCTGACCATGTCGACCCGGGGAGGACGCTGCTCGGTGCGGCGCACCGTGATCGTGAGGCCGGAAGCCTCGCCCAGCTTGGTGAGTTCGCCTTCGAGCTTGGCCAGCGTGTGCCAGTTGCCCGCGACGAGCAGCAGCATGGCGAACTCGTTGCCGAGCGCCGTCATGCGACTTTCGAGGACGTTGCCGCCACATTCGACGACCACGCGGGTCAGGTCGTAGACCAGCCCGGTCCGGTCGTTGCCAATGGCGCAGATCGCGATCAGTTGCTTCATGGATGCCTGGACTCAGTGTATCGGCGCCGCACGGGCGCGTGTACCGCGATTTTGCCTTGCTTCGCTGCTTTCCGCTTGCGTAGCATGAGCGGTCTTCCCACCGAGGCCCCCGCGGAATGTTCAAAGGCAGCATCCCTGCGCTCGTGACGCCCATGCGCGCCGACGGGGCGGTCGATTTCCAGGCCTGGGAGCGCCTGCTGGATTTTCACGTCGCCGAAGGCACCGACGCCGTCGTCGTCGCCGGCACGACCGGGGAGTCCCCGACGCTCGAGCCGGCTGAGGTCGCTGAACTGGTTCGGCGCGCCAAGGCGCGTGTCGCCGGTCGCATGCCGATCATCGCGGGCAGTGGCACGAACTCCACGGCAAAGAGCATCGCACTGTCGCGCGAGTTGGCCGCCGCCGGTGCCGATGGACTGCTCACGGTCGTCCCGTACTACAACCGGCCCACCCAGGAAGGTCTTTACCGGCATTTCAGCGCCATTGCCGATGCGGTCGACGTACCGGTCGTTCTCTACAACGTGCCCGGTCGCACCGTGTGCGACATGTTGCCCGAGACGGTCGTGCGGCTGGCCGAGCATCCCCGGATCGTGGGCATCAAGGAGGCGACGGGCGACATGTCGCGGGCCGAATCGATCCTCGGCGCGGCCAAGCCCGGCTTCCTGCTGCTGAGCGGCGACGATCCGACGGCCGCCGAACTGATGAAGCGGGGCGCCTGTGGAGTGATCTCGGTGACGGCCAACGTCGCACCGCGTGCGATGCACGACATGTGCATTGCGGCGCTCGCAGGCCGGCATGCCGAGGCTGCGGCACTCAACGAGAAGCTGATGCCGCTGCACCTGGCGATGTTCGTCGAGCCGAACCCTATTCCCGTCAAATGGGCCGTGGCCCGGCTGGGGCTGATTGAGCGGGGCATGCGGCTGCCGCTGACCTGGTTATCCGAGCATCTCGAGGCGGAGTTGCTGGCCGCCATGAAGGCTACAGGCGTTAGGATCGCTTGATATCAGCGCTGCCCCGGATCGGCGGCTACTAGCCGGGTGGGCGAGGGGCGTGTACCCTTCCGCCCCCTGCGGAGAGGTGGCCGAGCGGTCGAAGGCGCTGGACTGGAATTCCAGTTACATCTTAACGGGTGTACGTGGGTTCGAATCCCACCCTCTCCGCCACAATTGCGACGACGCCCGCGGAAGCGGGCGCTTTCGCATGTGGCCCGAGGGGTGGGCTGAGAACCGACGGGGCGCGTATGGCATCACTCGTAAAGTTATGAAAACAATGACTTACGAGCAAATTGTCGACGACATATGAGGAGTGTTCGGCCCTCCGGCCGCCCCCATCGCAGCCAACGAAGGCGCGCGTCACTCGGACCACACTGTCCCAGCGTGCTTCAATGCCCAATTGCCAGTCGAGCGCGGGGAGGGAGTCCATGCTTGCTTCTGCACGCCTGCAGGCGATTGTCTTGACTGCACGCCTGCCAGAGGCGGAGCACTTCTACGGGGAACTGCTCGGCCTGCCCCTTCTGGGCCGATCTCACGGCGCATTGGTCTTTGACGTCGGCGGCAGCCACCTTCGAGTCTCTCCCGTGCCTTCAACACAACCATCTCTGCACACCGTGGTCGGGTTCGCGGTCCGAGACATCGGCGCAGTCGTCGATACACTCGTCGCACGGGGGCTGGCAATGGAACGCTTCCCCGGGTTCCCGCACGACGACAGCGGCGTGTTCGTGACGCCGGACGGTGCGCGGGTCGCCTGGTTCCGTGACCCGGACGGTAATCTGCTTTCGGTCGTGCAGTACGTGCGCGAGTACGACGCCTATCCCGGCGCGCCGGGATAGGGGGCATGATCGCGATTCGAATCTGACTGGACGACCGGCATGGAAACCCCCCTTACCCCGCTCGATTTCCTGCGTCGCGCGCGCAAGCTCCACGGCTCGCGCGAGGCCGTCGTCGATGGTGAACTGCGACTGACCTACGAAGCGTTCGGTCGACGTTGCGACCGCTGGTCGTCGGCACTGGCGCAGCTGGGCGTGAAGCAGGGCGACCGCGTAGCAACGCTGGCGCCCAACACGCATCAGCACCTCGAGCAGTACTACGCAGTGCCGCAGCTCGGCGCGGTCATCGTGCCGATGAACTACCGCCTGGTCGCGGATGACTTCGTCTACCTCGCGAACCACAGTGGCGCCAGGGTCCTGTGCGTGCACGCGGATTACCTGGATACCGTGGACAAGGTTCGCGACCAGATGGCCACGGTCGAACATTTCGTCGCGTTGGAAGGCAGCAAGCCGGGCTGGCTCGAATACGAACAACTGCTCGCCGCGAGCGACGGCGTGTTCGAGCGGCCGGTCATCGACGAGGGCGACCTGCTTTCGATCAACTACACGAGCGGCACGACGTCGCGTCCAAAGGGCGTGATGATCACGCACCGCAACGCGTGGGTGAACGCGGTCGGCACGCTCGCACACCTGCCGATGACTCCCGCTGATCGGTTCCTGTGGACGTTGCCGATGTTCCACGCGAACGGCTGGACCTACACGTGGATCCTGACGGCCGCCGCCGCGCTGCACGTCTGCCTGCGTCAGGTCGATGCAGCGACCATTTATCGGCTGGTGAACCAGGAACGCATCACCATGCTTTGCGCCGCGCCGACGGTGCTCATCGCCATTGCCAGCGGACCGGAAGAGGGGCGCAAGTCATTGCGACGCGGAGTCCGTGTCGCGACGGCCGGTGCGCCGCCGGCGGCTGCCACGATCGAACGCATTGAAGGTGAACTCGGCTGGACCATCACCCAGGTCTATGGCCTCTCCGAGACGACGCCGTTCATTTCGATCTGTGCGCCGTTGCCCGAGCATGATGCGCTCGAGCCTGGCGAGCGAGCGCGGATCAAGGCGAGGCAGGGGGTTGAACTCATGACGTCCGGCGACCTGCGGGTCGTCGACGAAGAGATGCGCGACGTTCCGCGGGACGGCGCCACGCTCGGCGAGATCGTTGCGCGTGGCAACGTCGTGATGAAGGGGTATTACAACGATCCGGAAGCGACCGGGAAGGCGTTCCGCGGCGGTTATTTTCACACCGGCGACGCGGCCGTCGTGCATCCTGACGGTTACCTTGAGATCCGCGACCGCTACAAGGACGTGATCATCAGCGGCGGCGAGAACATCTCGTCCATCGAAGTCGAAGGCGCCCTGCTGCGGCATCCCGCGATTCTCGAGGTGGCGGTCGTCGGCATGCCGCACGAGCGCTGGGGTGAATCGCCGCATGCGTTCGTGGTGCTGCGGCCTGGTCAGTCGTCGACGGCCGAGGACATGCGCGAATTCGCCCGCGGCGTGCTGGCGCATTTCAAGGTGCCGACCGGCTTCACCTTCGTGCAGGAATTGCCGAAGACGGCCACGGGCAAGATCCAGAAGTTCGTGTTGCGAGGCGGCCAGGCAGCGATCGCGAAGCAGTGATGGCGCCCCTCGACGCGCGACCCGTTCGCCCCTGCAGCGTGACGGCTCTGCGCTGTCTGATGACCTGCATGGTGGTTGTTGCCGTCAGTGCGTGCCCGGGCACGCCGGAGCCCGCGCAGTTCACCGGGCCAACGATGGGAACGACTTACGACGTCACCGTGTCGGGTGCGGACTCGTTGCAACAGCGTCGCGCCGCGCAGTCTGCAATCGATCGCGTGCTCGCCGAGTCCGAACGCCACCTGTCGACATACAACGACGCGAGTGAGATCTCGAGCCTCAACCGGGACGAGAGCCGCTCGTGGCAGGACGTCTCGCCGACCCTGTTCGTCGTGTTGCAGGAAGCGCGCGATGTCAGCGAGATCACCGGCGGTGCATTCGACATTACGGTGGCGCCAATGCTCGCGCTATGGGGCTACGAATCCGCGAGCGACAGCGCCTTGACGCGCACCGTATTCACGCCACCCTCGTCCGCCAGGCTCGAGCAGGCCCGCAACAGCGTGGGTTACGCAAGACTCGAGCTGCGCAAAGCGCCGCGCGCGGCGGTTCGCAAGAGCGCGAGCGGCATGCGGCTGACCGTGGATGGCATTGCACCTGGCTACGCGGTCGACCGCATCGCGGCGGAGCTGCGGGCTCTTGGGCACCGGGATTTCATTGTCGAGATCGGGGGCGAAGTGCGCGCCGCAGGGCAACGGCCGGAGGGCGGTCCGTGGCGGATCGCGATCGAAGCGCCGCTCGCGACCAGGCGTGAACCGCTGGTCGGCCTGCGCTTGCGTGATGCCGCCGTGTCCACGTCGGGCGACTATCGCGATGCTCGCATCGACACCGCCGGCCACAGTTACTCGCACACGATCGACCCGCGGTCCGGTCACACGATGGAGGGCGCTCTCACGTCGGTCACTGTGATCGACGCAAATGCGATCCGGGCAGATGCCTATGCGACGGCCCTGATGGTCATGGGCACCGAGGCCGGGCTCGCCTGGGCACAGGCACTGCGGGTTCCAGCCCTGTTCGTGGAACGCACCGCGAAGCCGGGCGAGTGGCGACTCGTGGAATCTCCCGCATTCAAGGAATGGCGGGAGTAGGGCGATGGCCCGATTCGTTATGATGCGGCGATGGACCCGCTGAACAAGCTCCGCCGCCGCCCCTTCATGGCGCCGCTGCTGATCCCTTTGCTTGGGATTCTGATGGCTGCGACTGGCGTCTATTGGCTCGGCACCTGGGCCCGCACGACCGTCGTCCTGCTGGTCCGGCATGCCGAAGCTGGCGAAAGCACCTCGGGTGATCCCGACCTGAGTCC